>NZ_JBEXYL010000172.1:0-10538 GCF_040630895.1 Streptomyces sp. NPDC005728 | reverse complement strand
GCAAGGCGTACGCCTCGACCACCGCCGATCAGCAACAACGACCTCAAAGTGAACCCGATAGGAGAAGAGGTGCAGTGTGATGACAAGTGCTTGTCCCAGCACTGCCCGGTGCGGCCGACGGACAGACGGACGCCGAACTGCGCTGCCAGGGTGGCGAATTGCTGGCTGGTGTACTGACAGCCGCGGACGCTCTCCTGAATGTCAACCTCTCTGGATTGGTCGGTTCGGGGTGCTGTCTTTCTTGATCAGGTAGTAGGCCTCGCGGGCGACGTACCGTTTGAGGCAACGGATGATCTCCATCTTCGACTTGCCCTCGCTGGTGCGGCGTTCGACGTACTTCTGGGTGTCCTCGTCGTAGTGCAGGCGGCAGACGACGGCCATGTGGAGGGCGGAGTTGGCCTGGCGGTCGCCTCCGCGGTTGAGACGGTGACGCTGGATCTTCCCGGAGGAGGCGGGCAGCGGGGCGACGCCGCAGAGTTTGGCGAAGCGGGATTCGTCGGTGACCCGTTCGGGGTTGTCGCCGCAGGTGACCAGGAGCTGGGCGGTGTTCTCGATGCCGAAGCCGGTCCGTTCCAGTAGTGAGGGGGGCCAGTTCACGGACCAGAGGCTCGATCATCGCGTCGAGATCGGCGATCTCGTCGTTGAGTTCCAGGTAGCGGCGGGCCAGGGACTTGATCGCGATGCGGGTCGCCGAGACGGGGTCGCGGAAGGCGGTCTCGTCCGGTCGCCAGGCCGCGCAGGTGCGGATCAGTTGCATGCGGGTCAGGTTCCGGACCTGGTCGCGGAGTTCCTCGGGTGCGGAAATGATCTGGCAGCGGAGCATCTGCAGGGCGACGCGGCGGGCTTTGACGGCGGTGGAGCGGGCGATCCGCAGGACGCGTAAGGACTCGACCATGCCGGTGCGGGTCTTGGGCGTGATGCCCCGGTTGCCGGCCAGGGCTGCGTGGGCGGCGTTCTCGGCGTCGAGGGTGTCGTCCTTGCCGCGGCGGCGCCGGTCGGAGCGGTCGGGCCGGTTGACCTCGAGGATCTCGATGCCGGCCTGTTGCAGGTGGCGCAGGAGTCCGGCGCCGTAGGAGCCGGTGCCTTCGATACCGATGCGGCGGACGTCGCCGAAGGTGCGCATCCAGGCGAGCAGGGCGCGGTAGCCGGCGCGGGTGGTGGAGAACGCTTCGGTGTCCAGGACGTGGTCGTCGGTGTCGATCACGGCGGCGACGTGCAGGTCTTTGTGGGTGTCCACGCCGCCGATGACGACGCGGGAAGTGGGTGGGATGCTGGCCATGTCGGCCTCCTCGCGGACGAGAGCGCGGTGGGTCGGCGCGCGTTCACCGAGGCGGCGGACAAGACAGTGATGGGACCTTGGCCAGGCTCTCCTTAAGTCACTCCCGTCGGCGAGGCGAGCGCCTCGCCGGGATGCTCCCGGGCCACCAACAAGTCCGAGGAAGGACAACGTCGTCGATCGGAGTGCGGGTCAGGAGACCGCGAGAGCATCCCGGCACCGGCATCCTGGCGCGTCCATCGCTGTGCGGGTCAAGAGGCCCGGAACATCCGGCACTTCACATACTCACTATCGGAGTGATGTATCAACTCGCCCTGGCTGTGCGGGATTCCGTCCCGGTTGCGCTGCCACAGGGCCATATCCAGGGCGTCCAGGACGAGCCGGGTCTCCTTGGTGACGGCGGCGGACCAGCCGACGATCCGGCGGGAGAAGGTGTCCACGACGAACGCGATGTAGACGACCCCGGAGAAGGTCTTCACGTGGGTGAAGTCGGCGACCCAGCAGCGGTTCGGTGCCCTCGCGACAAAGTCGCGGTCCACCAGGTCCGGGGCTCGCTCCGCGCTCGGGTCCGGGATCGTTGTGATCACGCGCTTGCCGCGGACCGCGCCGGCGATCCCCAGTTCGCGCATCAGCCGTTCAACGGTGCACCGGGCCACCGCGTGCCCCTGCCGGTTCAGCTCTCGCCAGACCTTCCGGGCCCCGTAGACACGGAAGTTGGTGTCGTAGACCTTGCGGATCAGCTCCTTGAGTTCGGCGTCCCGAAGCTGCCGGGCCGACGGGGCGGCCTGGCGCTTCTTGAACGCGTAGTAGGTGGACGGGGCGATCTTGCAGTCGTGCTCGGTCAGCACGCGGCAGATCGGCTCGACACCGCCGAAGCGGTCCCGGTACTCGTCGATGAAACTCACGAGCGCGTGTGTGGCCGGTCGAGCTCGGCCGCGAAGAAACTCGCCGCGGCCTTCAAGATCTCGTTCGCCCGCCTCAGCTCGGCGATCTCCTTCTTCATCGCCTTGATCTGCGCGGATTCCTCCGTCGTCGTCCCCGGCCGGGCCCCGTTGTCGATCTGGTCCTGGCGGACCCACTTGCGCAGCGTCTCGGTCGTCCCGATGCCCAGCTTCGCCGCGACCGCTTTCATCGCGGCCCACTCTGTGTCGTACTCCGGACGTACCTCGGCGACCATGCGGACCGCTCGTTTACGCAGCTCAACGGGGTAGGGGGAAGGGCGTGCCATGACTCGATCCTCTCAAATGATCGAGTCCCTATCGAACCCGGAACGGTTCACCTCGCCGCACTCGAGCTGGCCGCTTGATTGTCAGCCGGTTTGCCGATTTCCCAACGGAGTCCTTCAGGGAGAAGAGCAGTCAAGTGACTGGCTGCGTGCGTGCAGTCCGGGTTTCTACTTGGACTCCGGTGGCGGTTGCGCCAGGTGCGCGCTCAGCCTCTGAGAGTGGAGGTTTCGGCTTGGCTGCCGGTGGCAGGGGACGCTCGGCACCAGGCGCTTTACTGCTGTGGAAGGGGCGCAGCGGCTGCCACCAGGCGGGGGCCTGCCGCGCCGATGGTGCGCGATTTGACTGGTGCCCGCGGCGCTCAGCCTCATCGTCCTGGATATGCGCCTGTGGCCGGGAGCGGGCGCTCCACTGCCGCTTGGCTCGGTGGGAGGGCGCGCCATGGCTTGGCGAGGCTATGGGGACATGCAGGAGCAGCGCAAAGCCGCCGTCCGGGGTCGGTTGTGCGGTCACGGTGGCGGCGAGCGGTGCAGCGCGTTCGCGGAGTCCCGCAATGCCGCTGTTTTCGCCGCCTGTGTTGTGGGCTGCGACGGGCGGGGCGGCGTTGCGCACGGCAACCTGCAGACAGTGCCGGTCGGCGTCGACTCTGATGTCGATGTCCGAGCCCGGCGCATGGCGCGCGGTGTTGGTGAGTCCCTCCTGGACGCAGCGGTAGGCGAGTTCAAATGCCGGGCGGTGTTCCGGAAGGAGTTCTCCCGTGACGTGCCACTGGACTGCGGTGCCGGTCGTCTGTGTCTGCTGGACGAGCTCCTTGACGTGCTTCAGCCAGGAACGTTCGGATTCGGGGTCCGATTTCCAGGGCTGGACGCCATCGTCCGGCTCGCTGTACAGAAGTCTTAGCAGGTCGCGTAGTTCCGCCATGGCGCGGCGGCCGAGCCCTCCGATGAGGATTGCCGTCTCCCGAGTGGTCGGGTCATCCGCCGAACGTATTTCAAGCGCACCGGCGTGGATGACCATCAGGCCTACGTACTGTGCCACGACGTCGTGCAGGTCCTGTGCGAGACGGGCGCGTTCTTCCAGGCATATGTTGCGTGCCTGAAGTGTGCGCTCGCGGCGGAGGCGTTCGGAGAGATCCCTTTCGCTGCCGATGATCATCCGGTGGGTCCTTATCCCTACCCCCACGAAGAATGGGATCGTGACCATCGGAGTGACGAAGCTGGTGTAGTTGTACACAAGAAGAGCCATCGGGGGCAGGTGGGGGATGAACCCGTGGTACGGGGCGTGGATGGGGTTGACGAAGGGGATTGCTGACCCGATCGGGACGAAGAAGAGTGCCCACCGATAGCGGGCCTGGACAACCAGCGTGTAGAGCGCGACCGGGTACAACAGACATATTCCATGCAGCCACAGGTCGGCGGTGGTTAGGGACGCCGCCACCAGGGGGTGGCTCCGCCGGATCACCATGGACAAAGAGGCGAGTGCGGCGACACTGAGGATGATCGCACGGTTGCTGGTGATCATCCCCACGGTGGCGAACCGGGGGTCTGCTGCGCTCCACATGGGAATGATGATCAAGTGCACGATGGCTGCGTACAGCAGGGCGGTCACGCACAGGGCCATGTCGTAGGCCAGGCTGACGCGTTGGGGCCGCGGATCGCTGATGCGGCGGCGGTGGGCTCCGGGAGGCGTGGCCGTCGTGCCGGCGATATCGGTCTTTTGCCGTGGCAGCGTTTCGGAATGCTGCCCATCAGTCCGTATGTGCCTCCGCTGCTCGTCTGGAGGGGACGGGTCCTGGGCCATCTCTACCCCGTTCGTACCTTCTGGGCGCGCCATAATGCTCGGTGGTGTGCGGTACGCCAACGGGCCTGACTGGCGTTCAATGCCTCGCGAAAATGTTTGCTTTCGTAGAAAAACCGTGGCCGGGGGCCCGACGCACTGAGCCGGGTGCATACTCGAAACCGTAGGGATGCCGCAGCTGGAGAGGCGAATATGCGGAGCCTCACGGCATCCGCGTCCCGCGAGGCAGTCCGCCCGCCCAGAGCAGGTGCGCAAAAGCAGACGGGGCTGCCATCTGTCCTTGCGGCAGACATGCTGCACCCTCGACGTTCCAAGGCCGTGGCTGCTGAGAATGGCCACGCGGTGCCGGGACGGAGCTCGCGGGTGCAGAGGCGGGCCGTTGCGGCGCTGTGGTCTGGGATGGTCCTCTCCTGTCGGCTGGAAGGGACGGAGAAAGGCAGGAAAGCGGATGCCTATCGCGCGCCGAGATCAGCATGAGGCATCCCGGCGGCCGCGGCTCATGGTGAACCGACGGCGAGAGAAACCGCGACCTGAGCCCGCTCACGGGGTCTTTGACGCGCCCAGCACCGACCCCGGGCAGGGACCGTCGGCCGCACGGAGAGCGCCGACCACACATCGCCGGCAGGTCGCGGACCCCCGACCGAGCAACCGCAGCCGCGCCTACGACATAGCTTTCGCCACGGTGGCCGTCTCGTACTCGCTCATTGAGCAGTTGGTCATCGTCCCGATGTGGATACAGGCGGATCCACGCTTCGGGACGGAGTCGATCGTGACGAACGACCGACGTGTCATCGTCGCCGTTGCTGTGCTGGCCTCGCTCTCGATGGTCTTCCGCCGGCGCTTTCCGGTGGCCGTCGCGGCGCTTGCCGAGTTGGCTGGGTGGTGCCACGGCAATGCGCTGCTGTTTTCGGTGGCGATCTACACACTCGTGGTGCAGGGACGCTATCGATGGGTGGCGTTCTTTAGCGTCACCATCAGTGTCGTACCGTTCATCAACCCTATCCGAGCGCCGTTTTACGCTTTCTATCCTGACATGCCGTTCCTGGCGCAGCTGCTGTATGCGCTCACTATCTACGGGATATTCGGTGTGGGGCTAGCCGTGTTCATCGGCACCACGGTGCGCACCCATCGGATGATCATCGGGAGTCACACGGAGCGAGCCGAGCAGCTGCGCCGTGAGTGGATGCAGCGGGCGCGCAGCATCAGGTTTGAAGAGCGGGCTCGTCTGGCACGGGACCTGCACGCCATTGTGACGGAGCACGTGGAGCAGATCGTCGGCCACGCGGGGACGCTCAAGGCCCGGTCCGGAGGCAGGCTCGAGGTCGCACAGACCGCTGGGCTCATGGAGGACCTGGGCCGCAAGTCCATGACAGAACTCAATGACCTGCTGAACGTGCTCCGCTCGGGTGCCGACGGCGTGGAGTCGGGCTGGGGACTGGACGAGCAAGCAGACCGAGCTCTGCAGGCCAAGGTGGAGGAGCTGGTCAGCCAGACACGGTCGATAGGAACAGCCATCCACTGGCAACTGAAGGGCGAACTGGGCCCCGTCCATCGACCGGCCTACGAACTCGCCTACCGCTGCATCCAGGAGGGGCTGACCAATGCCAGACGGCATGCACCGGGTGCGCAGGTCGACATCACGGTGAACGCGCGCCCAAAGGAGCTGTGCATCACCGTTCACAACGGCGCGACGACGATGCCACCCCGCACTCACGAAGGCGGAGGCTACGGGCTGGCGGGCCTCAAGAGGCGCGCGGCTGAGCTGCAAGCGACACTCATTGCGCGTCCGACCCGGAGGGGCGGGTTCGAACTCGTCCTGCGAGCACCCACCAATACCGCGCCCCAGGATGACGCCCGTCGCTCGCACCGGAGGTTGCCCAAGAAGCTCCGTGGCACCATAAGAACCGTGAACACCTCAGACCGTCGTCCCGTGGCTGATTGACTGCTCCCCTCCCTGAAGGACCCCGTTGCTGATCTCTCATTTCGAGGGGCGGGTGAGGAGGCGGGATAGGTGGGTGGTGCGGGTGCGCTCGGGGCGGTGGCCGTGATGCCAGGCGTCGATTCGGATGAGGTTGATGGCAGTGGCGGCGAGGCAGTGGCCCAGGTGAGTGGCGGTCGCGGTGCGGTAGCGGGTGCGGCGTGCGTGGGTGCGGTGGACGATCTGGCAGACGGTGGCCTCGATCCCGGCGCGTGGGCGGTAGCGTTCCCGCCAGGGAGATTTGAGAGATCAGCAACGGGGTCCTGAAGGGAGGGGATTCCAGCCTTCAGGGTTGAGCGGGGATGTACGGCTCAGGCTGCCCCCTGGGCCGGCAGCCCAGGCAGTCTTACGCCCTCAACACCGTCCGGGGTCAGACCAGCCCGGATGAGCATCACGCGGGCGGAGTTCTTGTCCCGGGGGATACGACTCCGCATGCGGTGCAGGCATACGCTCGTTCTGAGAGAGATAGTGCGTGCTCGGTTCTCGCTCGCCACTGCGCACAGTCCATGGTGGTGTGCGCGGGGTGCACCAGGCGGATATCCCGCCCGTGCTCGCGGCCCATCTCGATCAGCACCTTCTTGGTGACGCCGATGGCGGCGTCGGCTGCCTTGCGGGCCAAGGTGGACTTCGCGAGGAACTTCGGCCCAAAGTCCTCCACCGCCACGGCGTCGTGGCCGCGCATCACGGACGTCGCCCACTTGCGGGCGACGTCCTCACGCTGCCGGTCCACATTCTTGTTCAGCTTCGCGGCCCGCGTCTGCGCGATGCGATATCCCTTCGACGCGGGCTGTCCCTTCGGGCACCGGCGGCGGGCCATCATGCGCTGGTAACGGGCAAGTCATTGCGCGGCCTTGCGGCCCTTGCGAGTGATCGCCGCTGCTCCAGCGCTCGGAGGATCAGCTGCACCACTTGGCCCCATGCAGCAGTGTCAGTGGCCCCGGCGGACGGGAAACCTGCTGGCCGCTGCCGAAGTCCGTGTGGATGCCGCACGCGTCCGCTGACCTTCCGTATCGGCCGGCTTGATGCTGGCGCGCCAGCACAGACGATCCAGGCGAGGAGCGTTGAACGCCATGCTGCCCTCTCACGTACCTTCCTCAGAGTGCGGCATCACGCCCTGACCACAGCAGCGGCGCCGCTCAGCCACCTGACCCAGGGAGGAAGCCATCAAGAAGTGGGTCAGCTGGAATCGGCACAATGGCGGCCGACGCCTGCCGATCAGGAAAGAGCCGCATATGCGGGCCGCGCCCACAATGGAAGCGGGGCACGGGCAGATCGGCCCGGTAGGGCGGTCCCGGGCCCCGAGCGGCCGGTCCAGGACAGTAGACGCTGCGCCGGCCGCCCTCATCGCGGCAGGCAACCTTGTTCTTCTGCTCGTGGCACTGCCCCGGTGGGTCACCACACACGCCTTGCTCACGGCCATGGTGCCCAGCGGGCTGCCACTCGTGGTGACAGCGGCCGTCTCAGCGGGAGCGGCTGCAGGCATCTATCTCCTCAACGTCCGCGGCCGTGCCGTCTGGGGCATCCTCGCCGCAGCCGCCGCCGGCCTGGCGTGCCTGGCAGCCGCCCTGCACGCCGCAGCGGCCGAATCGACCGTGCCGGCCGGTGTGCGGTTTCTTGCAACACTCGCCCTGACGGTCATGCCCGTCGCCGTCATGCCGCTGCTGGGCGCCTGGTCGGCGCGGCTTGAAGGCCTGCCTGCCCTTGACACACAGGACAATGGGCACCGCACCAGCCTGGACCAACATCTGCTGGCGAGGGTCGCCGCGCTTGAGGCACAGTCCGCCCAATCGCAAGCTCGTCACCGCGCGCTCGCCCAGTACCTCGGGCTGATCGTGATTCAGGCCGGTGCCCTGGAGGTGAACGGCGCCAATATCTCCAAGACCCAGGCCGGAACCATGATCGGTGATCTGGGCCGGCGTGCCATGCTGGAGGTACGCAGTTTGGTCAATGTGCAGTACATTCTTGAAGGTAGCTGCCCGAACACTGCGGACGACATCGTCACCGAGGCCTGGGAAAAGGATGTCGAGGACCTGGTTGCCCGTGCCCGGCTGGCCGGCGCCGTTGTGTCCTGGGCCTCCACAGGCCGTCTCACCTGTGCTGGTGCCACTGCCAACAATGTGGCCTATCGCGTCATTCAGGAAGGCTTGTCACACGCCCAATGCAGCTGCGCGAAACCCTCCATCGAGCTCGATGTCACGGCCACCCCCGACACAGTGACGGTGTGCCTGCGCAGCAGCGCACCAGCGAACGAACCTCAGACCCGTGCGCCTCGCCCCGGTCAGGGGCTGACAGGGCTCCAAGCCCGCCTGGCGGCCATGGGAGGCGAGCTGACCGTCACTGCAAATGCGAGGGACGCCCTGCAGTTGAATGCCACCATCCCCACAACTCGACCTATCCCGAAAGGTGCCCCCTCGCCTGCCGCCCGTTCCGTCGACGGCAGTTGATCTGGAACGCAGGGAGCATGCGATGCTTGGGTGCGAGCGGCTCCGAACCGCCCCAGAACACCGAACGGATGGCATGGCGGCTGGCGGGCAGTTGTCCCTCTCCGTGCCTGGCCTTCGAGGCCGTCCTCCCCTTTCGGGTCCCGGTTCCGCCTGGTGATCTGCGCGCATGTTGGGTGAGGCGAAAAGCCCTGGTGCCACGCATGGCGTTATAGCCCTGGAGAGTGTCCGCCGCACCGTCGCTTCCCGCCTGCCCCATCTGGAGTGAGAGCCCGGGAACCCGGGGTCCGACTTCCTCAGTCCCCTACCCCCTCGTGGGCGAGGACGTAGTCGCGCAATGCCCTGGATTCCGTTCGCGGAAGGCGTGGTCGCCCGCGAAGCGTGGGTGCAGGGGATATGGCAGCCATCATGAGTGCGGTCAGCGGCCGGTCGCGCGCCGGGCGGCCCGGCAGGCTGCGATGAGTGCTGTGAGCTGAGAGTTGAACCCCTCAGCCTCCTGGAGGGCCGCGTCCGACATCGGGACGGAGCGGCCACCCCCATCAGTCGTGCGCCCCGGGCAGACACCCGCGCACACCCACACCTTGATCGGCTACACCACGAGAAGGGGAACGATCCGACATCGAGTCATCGGAGGCGTAGCCGAGGGCTGGAAGCCCGGTAATGTGCCTGCACAGAGCCTCCAGGTGGTCAAGGAGGGCGGCACGGCACGCCTGTTCGGGGTAAACGTGCAGAAGCCCGCGACCCTGGAGCGGCTGTGCAGCCTCGATCCGGCGCAATCTCCTGAATGATCCACAGTGGCCGGGTGAACGCCCGCCCCCAACTGGTTCCGTTTGTGGAGCCGCTTTCACAATTACTACACACGGCGTGCAAAGATGCCATCGCCTGGAAGATGTATCGGCATAGAGGGGAAGAACATTGAAATCAAGAAACCTGAGCCGCAAGCGAAGCCGCGCCACCATAGTCACGGCGGCGGCCGCCTCGGTGGCCGTCGGCACTGCTCTGCTGCCCGGCTGGACCGCGGGCGCGGCGGTCACCAACTACCCGACGGTGGACCCGACGACCAAGGCCACCTTCCAACGTTTGGCTGACGCGGTCTTCACCGACCGCACACAAGCCCTCGTGGACGACCCCAAGAGCGGGGAAAAGGAGCGACACCAGCAGCGGACGTCCGTTTTCTCCGGCAACGTCAGGCTGTCTGCCTCACAGTCGCTCGCGGAGCGTTCTGCGCTGACCGAACTGCGCGGCCGCCAGTCCCGCCTCGCCAGGCTGGGCGAGAAGTACAGCGACGGCAACACCCGGGTCACGCTGGACGCGACGCGGGTGACCGGCCGCACCGCCAAGACGGACGTCACCGAGACCACGACGCTGACCTACGCGAAGGCCACGGGGAACGAGCCGAAGACCACCGGCTTCCAGGCCCATCACGAACTGACGTTCAAGGCCGACCGGCAAGGAACCTGGCAGCTGACCAACGTCAAAGACACCGACAACGGCTACATCGCCGTGAACCAGGTGGCCAAGCAGCTGACCGTCGCCGTCACGGCCGACACCGCCGACGACAGCCCGCCCGAGGCGCCCCGCGCGACGACCTCCTGGCCCGCGCCAGCCAACCGGAAGACGCTCACCGGCGGCACCTACGACTACAAGGCCATGGTGGCGTACGCGACCAAGTACTGGAAGAACTACAACACCAGCTACCCGGACTACAACGGGCAGGGCGCAGGCGGTGACTGCACCAACTTCGTCAGCCAGTCCCTGAAGGCGGGCGGCTGGAAGCACGTCCCCGGCTACACGTACGACTTCCACAAGTGGTTCGGCAACGC
>NZ_JBEXYL010000171.1:0-11086 GCF_040630895.1 Streptomyces sp. NPDC005728 | reverse complement strand
CGTGGCGTGGGTCGGTGACGACCAGCAGGATCTGCTCAGCCGGCTCCCCCAGTGGTTCGGCGCTGCCACCGGCTGAGCACCTGTCAGGGCAGGACGGCTGCCTGCGGCGGCGGAGGGCGAAGAACAGTGCCCCGCCGAGGAGCAGGGTCAGTGTCGATACCGCGGCCGCCAGCGTCACCACGGGGCTGGCGCCGGTGCCGGCCATGGTCCCGTGGCCGGCACCGCCCGTCGCTGTGGCAGTTCCGTTGGCGTTGCCGTTGCCATCGCCGGTGCCATTGCTCTCGGACGTGCCGCCGGAACCCGGCTCAGCGCCCGAGGCGTTCCCCGTACCGCCGGTGCCCGAGTCGTGGCCCGGGGCGTGGACGACGATCGCCGCGGTGTTGTTGCGCGCGTCGGGGTCGGTGCTCAGCGAAGTCACCTTGATCCTGCCCGGCTTCAGTGCGGCCGGATCGACGACGCGGAGGTCGAACGTCCAGGTCGTGTACTGGCCGGGGTCGATCCACAGGTCGTGGGTGTCCTGGAAGCAGAGGTAGTAGTCGAGGGCGCCGTGCTTGTCCGTGAACTTGACGCAGCCCTCGGGGGTGGCGACCGCCTCCGTCCCGGCCGGGATGTAGACGCGGGTGTCGTACGGCGCGTCCTCGCCCGGTTCGCTGCCGGTCCAGGCGGCCATTCCGGCGGGACCGTTGTTGCGCACACCGACCGTGAACTTCACCAGGTCCCCGGCCTTCTTCTGCCGCACCGTGGTCCCCACGGCCTGGATGTCCGCGGTGGTGTCGACGTCGAACGTCGTGTACCCCTCGGTGTTCTGCGGCTTGCCCGGAGGTGCCGAGGCCGGGCGGGGCGTCAGCTTCAGCTCACGGCCGGTGCCGCGGTGGTGGGCCTGGCCGTCCCTCCACCGGAAGTACTGTCCCCCGTACGAAACCCTGAGTTCACCCTCCAGCACGGCGGTGTCGGCGGTCATCGAACCCAGGTCCAGGTCGTACGATCCGTTGACGTCGACCGGACCCTCGACCTCGCATCGGACTGTGCCGCCGCCGTGCTTGGTATCGCCGTAGGGCCCGTACTCGCAGTTGCTGAACTCCTCGTCGGGCGTCAGGCCCTCGTAGCTCATGACGAGGACCGCGTCGTCCTGCGACGTGGCACCGTAGTTCGTGAACCCGCTCGTCACCTTCATGGAGGTCCCCGGTTTCACCGTCTTGGTGCCGGGGGTGCGCTCCAGCCGGTCGAGGACCAGGCCCACGTCGGGGACCGTCACCTTGATCGTCCGCGATGCGAGCTGAACGCCGTGCGACTCGACGGTCATACGGATCTCGCCCGAGGCACCGACCGGCGCGCCCTTCGCGCGCAGCAGACCGACTTGGTACCAGTTGTCTCCGCGAGGCCCGAAGTCCCTGTCATGCCGGCAGACCAGGATGTGGTCCGCCTTCTCCGGGCACGATGTCACATCGGCGATGCCTTCGAGCGAAGTGACGTCGACGGTGAACGTGTAGGAGTCGACCGTCGTCTTGCCCTCGTTGAGGACATGGATGCCCAGCGGGCCGCCGAAGGGCTGATACGGATAAACATCCGCGGTGTTCGGGCTTTCGATCACGAGCTTGGTGCCGGCCGGGGCCACCGGCGCCCCCGCCGCCGATCCGGTCGACGCGCCCGTCAGGGCCGTCACCGCGACGAGGACGCACGCGGCCGGCCGTGCCCACCCCTTACCGGCGGTTCCGGCGCGGGCCGGAATCGATCTCATGCAAGCTCCCTCTGATGGTTCAGGGCACCGGGAGGTTCCCGAAGCCACCCGCCACGACCCCGAACGCCACCAGAAGGTTGTATGAACTGCGCACAAACGGAAATGGCCCGTACGGCCTACAGCAACCAGCCGACCTCAGCACCGCTCGCAGGTGCCCTTGCCGGGGGGCGGCTGTCAGCACTGCCAAGTTGTCGCATGAATATCGGGTCCGTGTTGGTCACGGCAACCGTGGGGTACGGCCTCGGGCAGCGGCGTCACGCCGACGTCGCGCCGTCGTTGAACAGCGCGACTCCATACGCCGGGCCCCGGGGTGTCATCGCAGAGCCCCTGGGACCCGTGGCGTTCCTGGCCGGCATCTGCGGGACGGTCGTGGGCTCGGAGCCAGGTGGCCCGAGGACGGGCCTGCCCAAGGGGCTGGCGGGCTGTCACCCCAGATAGGCGGGGGCGACAGCGGAAGTCATCAGTCGGCGGGCCGTGCCGGTGCCGTCGGCGGGGACGGTCCACAGGTCTGAGCCGTAGTCGCCGGGCAGGGCGTAGACGAGGGTGGAGTCGCCGGCCCACAGAGCCTGGTCGTCGATGTTGCGCCGTTCGGCGGTCGCCGTCTCCTTCATGGTGTGCAGGTCGAGAACGTACAGCCGCCAGGGCGCGTCGGGAGAGGCTCCCTTGACGCGTTTCTTGTAGGCGATCCGGGTGCCGTCGGGCGAGAGGGAGGGGCATTCGACGTTGTGGTGCAGGGTGGTGAGGGTGCGTGCGGCGACATCGCCGCGGACGAGATAGGTCCGGCCGCCGGTCGCCAGCGTGGCGTAGAAGCGGGTGTCGTCGGCGAAGGTGACGCCCCAGATGTTGATGTCGGCGGAGCGGTAGGGCCGGCCGTCCTTGGTGATGCGGAAGGTCTCCAGGTTGTCGTCGATCGCCCAGGTTCGAGTGTCGACGATGGCGGTGCGGGTGGAGAAGTTGGTGCCGGCATAGGAGTCGCCGCTGACGAAGACCGTCCAGGCCACCAGGTGGCCGGAGGGTGAGACCCGGGCCCGGGTGGGGATGCCTGCAGCCGGGAAGTGGTGCAGCTCGTGCAGGTGCGAGTCGAGTACCACCGCCCGGTAGGTGTCCTGCAGCGTGCCGTGCACGGCCTGCAGGCAGATGCCGGTACCGGCCGCCGCGTGGAAACGCAGACACTTGACGCCCGATGCGGTGCGCGGCCCCTGCGGATCGCCGGCGGGCACGGTGGAGATCTCGTCGCGGTGCGGACCCCAGGCCAGGTTGCGCACCAGCAGGCGACGGCCGGCCGTCGGCCGGAGCGAGACGGTTCCGGGCCGCACGGTCGGACCGTTCGCCTGCTGCCGGTCGCGCATGCCCGACCGGTGGGCGGCGTGGAGCACTGCCCCGGTGCCGACGCTCCCCAGCAGCAGGACGGCGGCCAGCAGGATCACCAGGCGGGTGTTTCTGGTCATGTGGACACCTCATCGGCGGGACCGAGGACGAACGAGGCCACGAGGGTGCTGATGGCCAGTGCGGCGGCGACTGCGGCGAGTGTGGTGCGTCCGCCCCACAGGCTCCAGGCCGCGCCGAAGACGAGCGAGCAGGTGAACCGGGCCAGCGCCTGGCCGGTGCCGACCAGTGCCTGCCCGGCACCTTGGTGTTGTGCCGGCACGGCGTTGGCGGTAGCGGCCGCGAGGACGCCGTCGGTGGCGGCGTAGAAGGTGCCGTGCAGCACGAGGACGGCGACCACGGCCGGGACTCCGTGCCAAGGGGAGAGCACCAGGCCGTAGCCGAGCAGCAGGACACCGTGGCCGGCCAGGAAGAGCCGGCGGCGGCTGATGCGGTCGGCGAGTGTGCCAACCGGGACGGCGAGCAGCAGGAAGACGGCGGCGGTGCCCAGCGGCAGGAGCGGGAACAGATGGGCGGGCAGGTCCCCTTCGCGCTGGAGCAGCAGATAGAGAAAGGAGTCGCTGACGGTGGTCAGGCCGAGCAGGGTCGCGCACACGGTGAGCCGGCGCAGCTCGGGACGTCGCAGTAGCCCGAGCGCATCGCGTAGCACCGGCCGGTCCGATTCGGGCCGTTGTACGGCATCGGCGGGGGCGATGTGGCGGGGCACGAAGAGCACCAGCACCAGGACCCCCAGTGCGGCGACGCAGCCGCTGACCGCGAAGACCGCGTCGTAGCCGTCGACGGTGGCCCGCAGCACTGCGAAGGCGACGAGCGGGCCGAGCAGCGCACCGGTGGTGTCCATGGCACGGTGCACCCCGAACGCCCGTCCCCGGTACTCGGGTTCGGTGGCCAGCGAGATCATCGCGTCCCGAGGGGCGGTGCGCAGCCCTTTGCCGGTGCGGTCGGCTGCGAGCACGCCGCTGATCACGGGGAGCGTGTGGGCGATCAGCAGCAGCGGCTTGCACACCGCCGACAGGCCGTAGCCGAGGCCCGCCACGACCTTGTGCCGGCGGCCTCCCCGGTCGGCGAGGTGGCCGCCGACCAGCCGGACCAGGGCCCCGACGCCGTTGTTGATGCCGTCCAGCAGCCCGAACCCGAGCGGCGACAGGCCGAGGCCCACGACCACGTAGAGCGGCAGGACCGCGGTGACCATCTCCGAGGAGACGTCCGTGATCATGCTGACCGCACCCAGGGCCAGCACGGTGCCGGGCACGGCGGCCGGCCGCCGCCCCGGACGGGTGTCCGGGGCGACGGCGGGCTTGGTGCTGCGGGAGTCCGCGAGATACACGGGCGTCAGTTCCAGATGCCGGCGATGTCGGAGGCCGAGGCGGCGTTGCCCGCGTGCGTGGTCAGACCGGCCAGGTCCTCCACGGTGCGCAGTACGTTGTAGTGGTTGTAGGTGGTGGAGCTGGAGCTGCCGGGGGCGACGTGCTGCCCGTAAAGAACGGTGGGGATGCGGTTGCCGGACAGCTTGTTGTCCTCGTCGAAGGTGACGGCGAGGATGCTGTTGTGGGTCTGGGCCCAGGTGGCGTAGGCGCCCAGCTTGTTCTGGATCCAGGTGTCGCCGGTGGAGACCGAGCAGTCGTGCATGTCGCTGCACAGGTTCGGGACGACGAAGGAGACCTTGGGCAGGGTCGTGTAGTCGGTCGGGAACTGCGTCATGGTCTTCGCGCTGCTGGTCGGCACGTTGGAGAAGCCGAACCACGGGTTGTGCTTCTGCGCGTAGTTGCCGCTGCTGCAGACCGTCGAACCTTGGCTGGGCAGCGACTCGTTGTAGCTCGCCCAGGTCTTCCCGGCCGCGATCAGCTCGGAGGCGAGGTTGGGTGCGGAAATGGAACCGACGGAGACGCAACTGTCGTCGGTGCGGCCCTGGTTGGAGCCCGAGAAGAGCATGTAGTAGTTCGGCTCACTGGGGTGGGTGAGGCCGTAGGACTGGGTGAGGTTGGCGCCACCCGCCTTGAGGGTGTTGTTGATGTACGGGGCGCTGGAACTGCCGATCACCTGCGAGTAGGCGTGGTTCTCCATCACCACGACCACCACGTGGTCGGGGGTCGGGAGAGCGGCGGCCTGAGCGGTGGAGGCCGTGGTGGCCCACAGGCCGATCGACGTGGCGGTGAGGGCAACAGCCCCTGCAAGTGCGGCGAGGGGGCGTCGGTTGCGCTGGGGAGCCTTGACGGCGGTCATGACTGTCCTCCGGACAGAAGTGACGGACGATCGGGGGAGCGGCGCCGTAACCCTAGGAGCACCAGACCGGAACCAGGTGAAGGACAGACGAACGGTGGGCCCCGCCGGGCAAAGAAGGCGCCACGCACAGGTCACGCAGAGCAAAACCTGACAGTCGGATGCCCCGTCCAGCAGCGAAGTTGCGGATGCCGTCGGTCGTGGGGCTGCTGGAACAGCAGGAGTTGGCCGCTCACCGTCGCCACTTGTGCGGCCCGGTGCCTGGGTTTCGGAGTTTGAGGAGGTGCTGTTACGGATGGGTCACCGGTTCGGCCGGGTCGATCCGCGCCGGCGGATGCGATGACCTGGGAGACCGTTGTGGGTCAAGATGGCTGACGGCGCTGCAGGGTGCGGGGCACGAGGGGACGGGGAGTGTGGTGAGGGGTCTCGGGACGTCGAACGAGTCGGCGATCGGTCCTTACCGGCTGGTGGCGGAGGTGGGACGGGGCGGCATGGGGCGCGTGCTCCTGGGTGTCACCGACGCGGACCGGCTGGTCGCGGTGAAGGTGGTGCACTCCCAGTTCGTCGAGGACGAGGGCTTCCGAACGCGGTTCCGGCGTGAGGTCGCGGCGTCGCGTCGGGTCTCCGGGGCCTACACGGCAGCCGTGGTCGACGCCGATCCCGATGCGGAACTGCCGTGGCTGGCCTCGGTCTTCGTCCCCGGGCCCTCACTCAAGGACTGCGTCGACACGGTCGGCCCGCTACCCGTCGACGCGGCGCTGCACCTGACCGCCGGGCTGGCCGAAGCACTCGCGGACATCCACCGCTCGAGCCTCATCCACCGAGACCTCAAACCGTCGAACGTCCTGCTCGCCGCGGACCGTCCCCGGGTGATCGATTTCGGTATCGCCCGTGCCACCGACAGCGAGGGTGGCACCGAGATCACCCACACCGGCTGGCTGGTCGGTTCTCCCGCCTTCATGTCTCCGGAGCAGGCCGAGGGCAGGAAGCTCACGCCGGCCAGTGACGTTTTCTCCCTCGGCGCGGTGCTCGCCTTCGCCTGCACCGGCACCAGCCACTTCTCCGGCACGTCCACTCCACAGACCCTCTACCAGGTCGTCCACACCGAACCCGACCTCACAGAGGTCCCCGAAGAGCTGCGCGGCCTGGTGCGGCGGTGCCTGGCCAAGGACCCGGCGAAGCGGCCCGACCCCGCAGGCATCCTCGACGTGATCGGCCCCCTCGCTCCGACCGAGCGTCCCTGGCCGGCTTCGGTGCACGCGATGCTCGACGCGCAGCACACCGAGGTCGTCCGGCTCCTGGGCAGGTCCGAGGAGGACACCGTGCTGCTCGAGGCCGGAGCGGAGACGGTCATCCGCACCGTCCTGTCACCTGGCAACACCCGGCTGCAGGCGGAGCTCTCGACCCTGACATCCGCTCCGGTTCCCACCCTGCCCGCTCCACGGCGTTCGAGCCGCCGTACCCTCCTACGCGGCATGCTCGGCGTCGGAGTCGCCGCCACAGTGGTCGGCGCACCCATCGGAATCGCCGCCTGGTCCTCTGACGACTCGCCGAAGGACGGAGCAGGCCCGAAGGGCGATGCGTCCCCGACGCTTTCCAAACTCGACCTCATTGCGGCCTCCGAGCCGTCGGACATGTCGGCTTCCGGGCCCTGGGATTCCGAAGGCGCAGACATCTCGTTCAGTCCGGACGGCAGCCTCGTCGCTGTGGGCGGAGACGGCGGCGTCAGGCTGCTGTACAGCAAGGGCATGACGGTGGCGGCCTCGCTCGAGTTCGACATCCCTGGCGGCAGCTCTGACCTGGTCTTCAGCCCTGACGGCTCGATCCTTGCCGGCGCGGTGCTGGATGAGGACGCCGACACAGACGTCGAAGACATACGGATGCTGTGGAACACGGAGACCTACAAGAAGATCGCTGTGCTCACTGATCCGGTGCCCGCGAACATCCCTGGGTCGCGGACGCCCAGGGTGTTCTCTGTGGCGTTCAGCCGTGACGGAGCAATCCTGGCCAGTGGTCACTCGTTCAACGGCCTCATCACGTTGTGGGACACCACCTCCCACCGGAAGATCGCCTCCCTTAAGGACCCCGACGAGGTCAGCGGTGTGAGAGGTGTCGTGTTCGCCCGTGACGGTCGAACTCTCATATCAGCCACGGAGAGCTCGGGGTATCTTCGCTTCTGGGACCTCGCCGAACACAAGGTAAGCAGTAGCGTCTGGGACGCCAGGCTGACCTCCGACGACATCGCCCTGAGCCCGGACGGCAACTTGGTCGCCGCTACGGCCGGGAGCGTGGCCATCGCGTGGGACACCGCCACTCGCAAGAAGAGAGGCACGTTCACCTTCGAAGGGGCCGGTGAACTCTTCACTCTCGCATTCAGCCCGGACGGCAGGGCACTGATCGCCGTGAGCGTGGATACGGACAACCCCAGTACCAGCACCAGTCGCCGGATCCATGTGTGGGACGTGGCCACCCAGAAACGGACTCATGAGTTCCGCGACGTCATCGACGACTCCAACGCCATCGCCCTCAGCCCGGACGGCAGGATGCTGGTCACTGTCCATGAAGGAAACGTGTGTGCCTGGAAGCTCCCGGGGCTTGTCTGACCAGCGAGCCGAGGAGCCGCGGTTCAGCGGCACAGGGCCGTGTCCACAGCACCGTCCATGCGCTCCTTGGCTGCCTGGCTCGGCTGTGTCGTCACGGCGACGTCGGCCGCGCGGCCGTCCTCGGTGGCGCCGCCTCGGGTCTCGTAACCCGTCATGCTGCCGCCGTGGCCCCAGTACACACCGCCGCACGACAGGGGCGTGCTCACGAGGCCCAGCCCGTAGCGGGCACCGGCGGGAAAGGGGTAACCGGCGGGGACGGTGGTGCGCATCTGGTCGAGCTGGGCCTTCGGCAGGAGGCGGCCGGCCAACAGGGCGGTGAAGAACCGGTTCAGGTCGGAGTTGGTGGACACCATCTGGCCCGCGGCCCAGGCCCAGGAAGGGTCCCATTCCGTGGCGTCGACCAGCGGCGCACCTGCCGAATCCTGGTAGTAGCCCTTGGGATGGCGCTCCCGGATCGTCACCTCGCCCGGGGCGGGGAAGTAGGTGTGGCGCAGTCCGATGCGCTTGATGACGCGCCGGTCGAACTCCTCGGCGAGGGGGCGGCCGGTGACCTTCTGCACGATCAGGCCGGCCACCAGGTAGTTCGTGTTGCTGTAGGCCCATTTCGTGCCGGGGGCGAAGTCGGCCTTGTGCTGGAGAGCGAGGTCGAGGAGTTCGCGGGGATCGTAGAAGCGGATGTCGTCGCTGAGGTACTGGCTGTAGTTGGGAAGTCCACTGGTCTGCTGGAGGAGTTGACGGACGGTGATGTGGCGTCCGTCGATCCCGTCCCCGCGGACGAGGCCGGGCAGATAGGTGTCGACCGGGGCGTCAAGGCCGATCTTGCCTTCGCCGACCAGTTGCAGCACGACCACCGCCGTGAACGTCTTGGTGTTGCTGCCTATGCGCACCTGACCGTCCCGGGGCACCTTCGCGCCGGTGGCCAGGTCGCCGACCCCTGCGGTGTAGGTGCGGGTGCGGCCGTCACGGTCTTTGACGCTCGCCAGCGCGGCGGGCACACCGTCGGTGTGCACCAGCGTGTTCAGGCTCTCTTGGACGGTGTGCGGCCTGGCAGCGGCGGACGCCGCGGGTGGGGCCAGGGCGCCCATCGTCATGACGCCGACGGCCACTGCGGCCGCGGCCTGCACGGCTCTGCGCCGGCCGCTCCGCTGCCCGGACGGACGAATCCTCTTCCATGCCTGCTCACGCACGAGCCAACTCCTAGGGGGCCATCGGGAAATCACCGGCGTCTGCCGGGCTCAGCATCTCCGGATGCGACCGCCCGGGACGATCCTGCTACCCGCCCAGCAACAGGTGGGGCTAGCCCCCGGCACGCTCAGCCGGCAGGGAACAGGGGCAGGGTCCGTCGTCTGCTGGGTCGGGCTGAGCTGCGAACGCAAGGTCCTCACCGAGATCGACGCCCGCGACCGCGTCCGGGTCGTGATCTTCGCCTACGACACCGGACTCGTACGCCCGGCATGACCGACCCGCCTCGTGTTCACCGCTCCGTGCCCGAAGCCGGCCACCTCGGCAGCGCCGAGTTGCGACCGGTCCGGCCGCAACTCGGCATCAGGACGGCCGACTTCCGCGACATCGGCCGGGCCGAGACGCAGGGGGCCCGGCATACGCACCGAGCGCAGTCGCCCATACGTGTGACGCGGCCAAGGAGCAGGGTGGGAGGGCGCTTTGCCCCGCCTCCTGCCCGTGCGCGTCCGCCGTATCGGTGCCTGTCGTCATGGCCGGCCCGGATCCGGTGATCCGGCGAGTGCCATGCCTGCGGCGAGTGTCGTGCCGTCGGCGGGGTCGATCAGGAGGAAGGAGCCGGTGCTGCGGGAGTCGGCATAGGCGTCCAGGGCCAGTGGTTCGGCGGCGCGCAGCCGGATGCGGCCGATGTCGTTGGCGAGCAGTTGTCCGGGCTCCGCGCGCTGGGACAGGTCGTCCGGCCCGAGACGCGAAGGGATCTCCTCGACCCGGGCCCGCACGGTCCGCGCGGTGTGCTTGATGAGGACCCGTCGGCCGACGGTCAGCGGAGTGTCGGCGACATGGCATACGGTCGCCTCCACGTCCCGGCTGGTGGTGGGCGCGTCCGCGGAGGGAACGATCAGGTCGCCGCGCGCGATGTCGATGTCGTCCGCGACGAGCAGGGTGACCGACTGCGGGGCCCGCGCCTCGTCGACCGGCGTGCCGAGCAGATCGATCCCGGTGATGGTCGAGGTGCGGCCGGACGGGAGGACCGTCACGGTGTCGCCGACCCGGAAGGTGCCGGCCACGATCTGGCCCGCGTAGCCGCGGTAGTCGGGACGTTCGGCGGTGCCCGGACGGATCACATACTGCACGGGGAAGCGTCCCTGGGCGTCGGCGGGATCGTGCCCGGCCTGGACGGTCTCCAGGTGCTCGAGGACGGTGGGGCCTTCGTACCAGTGCATGGAGGCCGAGGGCTCCACGATGTTGTCGCCCACGAGGGCGGAGATCGGGATGGCGGTGACCTGGGGCACCCCCAACGCGTGTGCGTACGCGGCGCATGCGTCGGCGATGGGAGCGAACGCCGACTCCGCGTAGCCGACCAGGTCCATCTTGTTCACGGCCACCACCACGTGCGGGACGCGCAGGAGGGCGGCGATGGCGGCGTGCCTGCGGGTCTGTTCGACCACTCCCTTGCGGGCGTCGACCAGGATGACGACGAGGTCCGCGGTGGAGGTGCCGGTGACCATGTTGCGGGTGTACTGCACATGGCCGGGGGTGTCGGCGAGGATGAAACGGCGGCGGGGCGTGGCGAAGTAGCGGTAGGCCACGTCGATGGTGATGCCCTGTTCCCGCTCCGCGCGCAGCCCGTCGGTCAGCAGCGCCAGATCGGGTGCCGCGGTTCGCGACGCCCTGGCCACGTCTTCGAGTTGGTCGGCCAGGACGGACTTGGAGTCGTACAGGAGGCGGCCCACCAGAGTGGACTTTCCGTCGTCGACCGAGCCGGCGGTCGCGAAACGCAGTGTGTCCGCGTGCATCAGAAGTACCCCTCGCGCTTGCGGTCCTCCATGGCGGCCTCGGAGAGCCTGTCGTCGGCGCGGGTCGCGCCGCGCTCGGTCAGCCGTGAGGCGGCGATCTCGGCGATGACGGCGTCCAGCGTGGTCGCATCGGAGTCGACGGCGCCCGTGCAGGACATGTCACC
>NZ_JBEXYL010000170.1:0-11097 GCF_040630895.1 Streptomyces sp. NPDC005728 | reverse complement strand
ATTGTGTATGTGTTTTAATAAATTGTTAAATTCAATTCGGCGGCAACCGGGGGGGGCGTACGGGGGTGTGGTGTCCAGCCGTGTGGGCCGCCGTGCCAGGCACGGCGGCCGTCGGGAGGGGGTGCGCCGCGGCGGTCGGGGAGGGGGTGCGCCGCGGCGGTCGGGGAGGGGGTGCGCCGCGGCCGTTCAGGAGAGGCCGTGCGGCGGTCAGGAGGGGGCCGTGCGGCCCGTCGCCGGCCGGGCGTGGGTGCCGGTGGGGCTCACGGCTGGAGCCGGCGGGCCGACCAGCCCTGGCCGTCGCGGTCGTAGCGCAGCCGCTCGTGCAGCCGGTCCCGGCCGTTGGCCCAGAACTCGATGGACTCGAACCGCAGCAGGATGCCGACGTAGCCCTCGGGGCGCGGCAGCGGGCCGCCGAGGGCGGCGAGCCGGTCGACCTCCTTGCGCAGTGCCGCCACGTCGTCGAGGTCCTCGCTCTGCCGGGATGCCGTGGACATCGGGTGGGTGAAGACCGGGCGCCCGTTCCACATCGCGTCGGACTTGGCGGCGGAGAGCCGCTCCGGCCGCCCGCTGACGATGACCTGCTGGCTGGTCTCGCGCCAGTACCAGACTCCCGAGACCCAGGGGTTCTCGGTCATGTCGCGGCCCTTCTTGCTGCCCGCGTGGGTGGCGAACAGCAGGCCCTCGTCCGTGATCTCGGTCACGGCGACGATGCGGGTCGAGGGGCGGCCCTGGGCGTCGGCGGTGGCCAGGGCCAGCGCCCTGGGCTCACGGACGCCGATGCGTACGGCGTGGTCGAACCAGTCGCGGAGCAGCGCGACCGGAGTGGCGGGCGGAGCCTCGAACTCCGGGAACTCGATGTCGATGGTCCCGGTCAGGGTTTCCGAACGGCTCGAACTCACTGTTGTCTCCATGAAGTGGTGGTGCATGAAGTGGTGGTGCATGAAGTGGTGGTGCCGCGCGGGGTGCGCGGCCGGTGGTGCGGTGCGCAGGTGCGGGTGCGCTCAGATGCGTGCCGTGCCGTGGGCGAAGAAGGAGCCGTTGCCGCCGACCTCGACCGAGGTGATGCGGTCCCCGGTCCACTCGGCCGTGGCCAGCATCAGCGAGGGGCGGCCGATCTCCACGCCCTGGAGGATCTCGATGGGCTGCCCGGGCCTGATCTGCCCGTGGCGCGTGAGGTGGATGGCGAGCGGTCCGGCCGCCGATCCGGTCGCCGCGTCCTCGACCACTCCGTAGGCGGGCGAGAACATGCGGCTGCGCCAGTGCGTGCCCGAGCCCGCGAAGCAGTTGGTCGCCATGTCGGGAAACCCGGCGAGCGCCCGGTGGTCGGGGTTCACGGCCGACAGGGCCTCGACGGACTCGAATCCGACGAAGACGTGCCGCGGGCCGTTCCGGTAGATCTCCACCGGCAGGGTGGAGGCCTCGATGCCGAGGGCCGCCAGGAGTTCGTCCGCCCGGTCGAACGGTTCCCAGGTGGGGACCGGCTGCCGCATGCGGGTGGCGACCACTGTCCCCTCCCGCCGCTCCAGGTCGAAGGGGATGGTGCCCATGGCGGTCTCCAGCCGGAGCCGGTCCTTGTCGGTCTCGGCGCCCAGGGCGATGGCCGTGCCCAGCATCGGGTGCCCGGCGAAGGGGAGTTCGTTGACGGGCGTGAAGATGCGGATACGGGCGTCGCCACCGTTCTCCGGCGAGAGCACGAAGGTGGTCTCGGAGAGGTTCATCTCCTTGGCGATGCGCTGCATGCGCTCGGCAGGCAGGTCGTCGGCGTCGAAGAAGACGGCCACGGGGTTGCCGTGCAGGGGTTGCGTCCCGAACGCGTCGACGACGGCATACCTGTGCATGTGACTCTCCAGCTGATCGTTGTGCGAAGGGATGTGCGCGCGAGCGCCGACGGTCACGAGAAGTCGCCGCGCGCCTGGCGTACGGCTCGCGCCACACTGCCGCGGACAGCGGCCGCGACGCGCTCGGCTGTGATGCCGTAGCGCTCGTAGAGGGCCTCGAAGGCGGCCGAGGCCCCGAACTCGTCCAGGCCCACGGTCTCGCCCGCGTCTCCGGCCAGCGCGTGCCAGCCGTTCGTGGTGCCGGCCTCGACACAGACCCTCGCCCGCAGCGCGGGAGGCAGCACCGTGTCGCGGTACTCCTTGCTCTGTTCCTGGAACCACTCGAGGCAGGGCATCGACACGACCCGTACCGCCAGGCCCTCGGCCTGGAGCGCGGCCCGTGCCTCCAGCGCGATGTGCACCTCGCTGCCGGTGGCGACGATCACCGCCTGCGGTGTGCCGCCGGCGGCCTCGGCCAGCACGTAACCGCCGTGTGCCACGCCGTCGGCGCCGGCCAGGCCGCTGTCCGGTCCGCGGTCCAGCACGGGCAGGGTCTGCCGGGTCAGGCACAGTCCGGCCGGGTGGTCCGTCCGTTCCAGGACGGTCCGCCAGGCGGCGACGGTCTCGGTGGCGTCGGCGGGTCGTACGACGTCCAGTCCCGGGATGCCACGCAGCGACCACAGGTGTTCGACCGGCTGGTGGGTCGGGCCGTCCTCGCCGAGGCCGATGGAGTCGTGCGTCCACACGTAGGTCACCGGAAGACGCATCATCGCGGCGAGCCGGACGGCGGGACGCATGTAGTCGGAGAAGACCAGGAACGTGCCGCCGTAGGGGCGGGTGCCGCCGTGCAGGGCGATGCCGTTGAGGACGGCGCCCATGGCGTGCTCGCGAATGCCGAAGTGCAGCGTGCGGCCGTGGCGGTGCCCGGGGAAGTCGTCTGTCGCGTACTCCTCGGGTACGAAGGACGGTTCGCCCTTCATGGTGGTGTTGTTGCTCTCGGCGAGGTCGGCGGAGCCGCCCCACAGCTCGGGCAGCACCGCGGCCAGGGCGTTCAGCACCTCGCCCGACGCCTTGCGGGTGGCGATCCGCCCGCCCGCCTCGAAGCGCGGCAGGCGTTCCTCCCAGCCGGCCGGCAGACGCCGGGCCGAGAGCCGGTCGTAGAGGGCGGCCCGCCGGGGGTGGACGGACCGCCAGTCCTGGTGGAGCCGGTCCCACTGCGCGCGGGCGGCTCGGCCGCGCGCGACCACCGCGCGGGTGTGGGCGAGTACGTCGTCCGGCACCTGGAAGGTCAGCTCCGGGTCGAGGCCCATGGCCGCCTTGGCCGCCCCGGCCTCCTCGGCGCCCAGCGGCGCTCCGTGGATCCGGCCGGTGTTCCGCTTGGTCGGGGCGGGCCAGCCGATGACGGTCCGCAGCTGGACGAGCGACGGGCGGTCGGTGACGGCACGCGCGGCCCTGAGGGCCGCTTCCAGCGCCTCGAGGTTCTCCTCGTAACCGCCGTCCCGCGTCGTCCAGTCGACGTACTGCACATGCCAGTCGTAGGCGAGAAAGCGTGCCGCGACGCCTTCCGACTGGGCGATGCGGGTGTCGCCCTCGATGGAGATGCGGTTGTCGTCGTGGAGGACGACCAGGTTGCCGAGCTTCTGGTGACCGGCGAGCGAACCGGCCTCGTGGCTGATCCCCTCCTCCAGGTCCCCGTCGGAGGCGAAGACCCAGACGGTGTGGTCGAAGGGGGACAGGCCCTCGGGGGTGCCGGGGTCGAACAGGCCCCGTTCGCGGCGGGCGGCCATCGCCATGCCGACGGCGTTGGCCAGACCCTGGCCCAGCGGACCCGTCGTCGTCTCGACGCCCGGCGTGTGACCGTACTCGGGGTGGGCGGGGGTGCGGCTGCCCTCGGTGCGCAGGGCCTTGAGGTCCGCCAGTTCCAGGCCGTAACCGGACAGGTAGAGCTGGGTGTAGAGGGTGAGACTGGAGTGGCCGCAGGAGAGTACGAAGCGGTCCCGGCCCGGCCACCGGGGATCGTCGGGATCGTGCCGGAGCAGCCGCTGGAACAGGACGTACGCGGCGGGGGCCAGGCTCATGGCGGTTCCGGGGTGGCCGTGGCCGGCCCTCTCCACCGCGTCCACGGCCAGTCCCCGGGCCACCTCCACCGCGCGCCGGTCGAGGTCGGTCCATTCCTGCACGCTCCGGACGCCGGGCGCCGGTATCGCGATGCTCATGCTTTCAGTACCTCCCGGACGGCTGCGGCGACGATCCGGGGCCCGTCCTTGGTGAGCACCGACTCGGCGTGGAACTGCATGGACGCGAAGTGCGGCCCGCGCAGCGCGTGGACCTCACCGCTGTCCACGTCCCGGCTCACCTCCACCAGGCCCACGCCGTCCGCCTCGACCTTGTCCTCGCTGCTGTGGGCGGCGAACGTGTTGTAGAAGCCGACCCGTTCGCGGCTGCCGAAGAGGTCGATCTCCTTCTGCACCCCCTGGTTGGGTACGGCCCTGCGGCGCAGCTCGAAGCCGAGCCTGAGGCTGAGTACCTGATGGCTCAGGCAGACGGCGACGAACGGCCGCCGCTCGGCGAGCAGGCTGCTCACCGCCGCGTGGAGGTGCCGCATCTTCGGCTGGTCGTACTCGCTCGGATCGCCCGGCCCGGGCCCCATGACCACGAGGTCGTACCCGTCGAAGGAGTACTCCTCGTCGAAGCGCCGTACGGTCACCGACAGACCGACCGAGCCGAGCTGGTGGGCGATCATGGAGGTGAAGGTGTCCTCGGCGTCGACCACCAGGACCTCGCGTCCGGCGAGTCCGGCCACGGGCTGCGCCCGCTCGTCCGTTCTGCGCAGCCAGAAGTCCGCTATGGAGTCGTTGCGGCGGGCCAGGGCGGCTCGGACGCTGGGGTGCGCCCCGAAGCGGGTGTTGCTGCGGGACTTCAGGGCCGCGATGAGCCCGGCGGCCTTGGCCCGGGTCTCCGCGGCCTCGGCCTCCGGGTCGGAGTGGCGTACGAGGGTCGCGCCGACGCCGATCCGTACCCGGCCGCCCTCGTCGATGTCCGCGGTGCGGATGAGGATGGCGGAGTCCAGGGAGCGGCCACCGTTCCCGTCACGGCTGATGAGGGCCGCGACGCCGCTGTAGTAGCCGCGGCCCTGCGGCTCGTGGCGGTCGATGACGCGGCAGGCGCTCTCCAGCGGGCTGCCGGTGACGGTCGGGGCGAACAGGGTCTCGCGCAGGACCTCGCGTACGTCGCGGTCGGTGCGCCCCTCGATGAAGTACTCGGTGTGCGCGAGCCGGGCCATCTCCTTGAGGTACGGGCCGACGACCCGGCCGCCCTCCGGACAGATCCGGGCCATCATCTTCAGTTCCTCGTCGACCACCATGTACAGCTCGTCGGCCTCCTTGCGGTCGGCGAGGAAGTCCATGACCTCGGGAAGGCTGGGACCCGACGGCGGATAGCGGTAGGTGCCGCTGATGGGGTTCATCACCGCGACGCCGTCGGCGAGGCTGACGTGCCGCTCGGGCGAGGCCCCGACGAAGGTGCGGCTGCCGGTGTGGATGAGGAACGTCCAGTAGGCGCCGGTCTCGCGCTCGAGGAGGCGGCGGAAGAAGGCCGGCGCGCTGCGCGGGCCGTAGGCGGTGATGTCGGCGACGAAGGAGCGCTTGATGACGAAGTTGGCGCCCTCGCCCTCGCCGATGGCCTCCGTGACGACACGGCGCACGGTGTCCGCGTACGCCTGGTCGTCCAGGTCGAAGTGCTCGCCGGTCAGGTCGGTGGGCACGTCGGGGATGCGGGCCAGCGCCTCGGGGAGGCCCACGGTCTCCTGCGCGGTCACCGCCATCGCGATCAGCGGTGCACCGTCGTCGGCCGCGGCGAACCCGCGCTCGGCGATCTGCCGGTACGGGATGACGACCAGCGTCTCGTGCCGCGCCCCGGTGCCGTCCTCCCCCGGTGCCTCGTGGGCAGCCTGGGAGGTGCCGCCCGCCGGATCGTCGGCCAGCGGGATGTCCGCCAGCGACGCGGGCAGCGACACGTCGCCGACGAGCACGTCCAGGAAGCCGGGCCCGGTGGTCTCGGGGCGGTGCAGCAGTGCGAAGGGGCCCGGGTCGGCGCTCAGGACCCGGCTGAGCAGGTCTCTCGGGGCAGGGATCGCACTCATGCGAGAACCTCCTTGGTGGTGACGACCATGGCGCAGCGCTCGGCCGCGTACCGGATCGCCAGCCGGTGGTATTCCTCCGAGAAGTCGGCCACGGCATCGGCCACGAGGAAGGGCTGGATGTCGTTGGTGAACGCTTCGACGGCGGACATCAGGACGCCGACGTGTGCGTAGACCCCGCACAGGATCAACTGGTCACGTCCGCTCGCCCGCATGCGCTCCAGCAGCTCCGAGCGGAAGAAGGCGCTGTACCGCCACTTGGTGAAGACCCAGTCGCCCGGGCTCGGCGCCAGTTCGCCGACGATCTCGCGGTCGGCGGGGGTGGTGCGCATGCCGGGTCCCCAGAAGTCCTTGAGCAGGCCGCGCTCCTGTTCGCTCATGCCGCCGGGCTGGGCCGTGTAGGCCACGGGGACGCCCCGTTCGGCGCACCAGCCGCGTACCTGCGCCGCGTTGCGGACGAGTTCGTCGCGCACGGTGCCGGGGAAGGGCGCGAGGAAGTAGCGCTGCATGTCGTGGACGAGCAGGACGGCACGGTCCGGATCCAGGGTCCACCGGGCCGTGTTGGCGGGGAGGTCCCCCGCTGTGGGAAACGGGTAGGGGTCGATGGGCGGTATGCCGGTCATGGCCCTGTTCTCCAGTTCGTGGGCGTCCGGGGGCGGGCGGTGGGCGGGGTCAGCCGTTCCAGGCCGAGATGACGGTGAGGGCCTGCCACGGGTTCAGCCGCGGGTCGCACCGGCTCGTGTACCGGTCGCCGACGCAGGCGAGGGCGGCCTCGTCGGAGGCGCACTCGGTGACGTCGTCCGGTGTGGTTTCCAGGTGGACACCGCCGGCCACGCCACCCGCGGACTCGACGGCTGCCTGGAAGTTGCGCACTTCCCGCGAGATCGTCTCCACCATCCGGGTCTTGTTCCCGTCCGGCGCCGAGACGGTGTTCCCGTGCATGGGGTCGGTCAGCCAGATGACGGGGTGACCGGCGGTGCGCACGGCCTCGACGAGCGGCGGCAGCCGGTCGGCCACCGTGTCCGCGCCCATCCGGGCGATCAGGGTGAGCCTGCCGGGCTCCCGGGCCGGGTCGAGGCGCTCGCACAGCGCGAGGAGCTCGTCCGGGGTCATGCCCGGACCCACCTTGCAGGCCACGGGGTTCGCCACCTGGGACAGCAGGGCGACGTGCGCGCCCTCCACCTGGCGGGTCCGCTCGCCGACCCAGGGCCAGTGCGTGGAGCCGAGGAAGAGACGGCCGGTCTCGTCCCTGCGCAGCATCGGCATCTCGTAGTCGAGCAGCAGCGCCTCGTGGCTGGTCCACACCGGCGGTTCGATGCTCTGGCCCAGGGGCCGGTTCTTCCAGCCCAGGTGGTCCACGATGTCGTTCGCGGCCATGTAGCCGGCCAGGATGCGCAGCGGATCGGGGCGCCGGCTCTCCGCGTCGGGCTCCGGACCGTTGACCATGTCCCCGCGGTACGAGGGCAGTTCGAGGTCGCCGACCATCTCCGTCTGCTTCGAACGGGGCTTGGCGAACTGACCGGCGATCCGGCCGACGCGCACGATGGGCCGGTGGGTGATCATCCGCAGAGCGCCGGCGAGCAGGTCGAGCACCGCGATCTTGCGGGCCACGTAGCCCGGCGTGTGCTCGTTCACGTCCTCGGCGCAGTCGCCCGCCTGGACGACCATGGCCTCGCCCGCGGCGACGCGGGCCAGGGCGCTGCTCAGCGTGCGGATGTCCTCGGCGCGGGCCAGGGGCGGCCGGGCCTCCAGCGTTTCGCGTACGCGCTGGATCTGTGCCGCGTCACTCCACTCGGGCTGCTGCATGGCTTCGCGGAGTTCTATTCCGCGCAAGACGTCTTCCATTTTCCCTCCCATTGGGGAAAGCGGGTCAGGTGGGTATTCCCTCACGCTTGATCTCGGGCACCGGAATGCTCAGCGCGCGCAGCTGCTCGAAGGGGTTCATGAACTCGCGATTGCGCTTGATCCGCCCGTCCTCCAGCTCGAAGGAGTGGAGGAAGTGGTTCTCGTAATAGCCGTCCGGGTAGCCGGGGAAGCAGATCTTCCCGTGCCCGTCGCATTCGACCCAGAAGTGGTTCGGGTCGTCGGTCTCGAAGACCTGGATGTTGTACCACTCCCAGTCCGGGAAGCACTTCAGCGACCAGACCGCGTGCTCGCCGAGACGGTCGCGCCCGTTGATGACGATCGGGGCACCGGTGTCGGTGGTCCACAGGCCGCCGCAGCCGTCCTCGACGAACAGCTCATGGCGCTTGAGGCGGTCCTGACCCTTGGTGTTCATGTACGTCTCGACGGTCGCGCGGTTCTTGCGCCGGAGCTCGGCCGCGTCGGCGAACCCCGGGGAGGCGGCGGAATTGGACATGGGCATCCCTTCGATGCATGTGGAATGGGACACGGACATCCCTTCGGCGGAAACAGCAGGTGACCGGAGAGGGAGCGGTGGGGAACGGAGCTTCGGGGGCCCGTCTCGGCGACGGCGGCCCGGCTCCTGGGAAATCCGAATCGGACTCCGTGAAGATTACCCAGGCGCCCCCGGCTTGGGAAGCGATTAAAGCGAAGTGATTCGGAATTGAACCGGCATCACCGGGCGCGCCGGCATACATCGCCACCTGCGGAAATTCTGGCACCCCGAATAGCCCGCGCTCGAATTCTCGGCGAGCACGGGCTGATCGGCGGATATGGTCGTCGGCGGTTTACGAAGTGGGTGGGCGAGGATTCCTCCGGGCTCGTCAGCCCGACCTGTGGGAGGTGTCGCCCCACTGGCGTCTCAGGTCGTCCAGCGCGTCGTGGAAGCCCGGAAAGGTCTTCTTCACACATCCCGGATCGTCCAGGCTCAGCCCGGGAACGCGCAGCCCGGTGATGCTGAAGCTCATCGCGATGCGGTGATCGCCCCGGCAGTCGACGAGAGCGGCGCCGGGCGGCGCCGGGTGGACCCGGATCCAGTCCCGGCCCGTCTCCACCGGCACGCCGAGCCGCCGCAGGTTCTCGGCACAGGCGTCAAGCCGGTCGCATTCCTTGACCCGGGTGTTGTAGACGTCCGTGATGAGGACCGGGGCGTCCGCGAACGGGGCAATGGCCGCCAGGGTGGGCATGGTGTCGGAGATGTCCCGCATGGCGACGGTCAGTCCGCGCAACCGGTCCGGTCCGGTGACGGTGACCCGGTCGGCGTCCAGCCGGACGCGTGCGCCCATCCGTTCCAGGACCCGCGCGAACTCCACGTCGCCCTGGAGGGAGCCGGTTCCGAGTCCCGGCACGGTGACGCTGCGGCCGGTGACGGCGGCGGCCGCCAGAAAGTAGCTCGCAGTGGACGCGTCGGGCTCCACCGTGTACTCGCCGGCCCGGTAGGGCTCGGGAAGCACGGTGAAGGTGTCGCCCTCCCGGGTCGCCCGGGCCCCGAAGCGGCGCATGAGGGCGAGCGTCATGTCCACATAGGGAACCGACACCAAGTCCGTCACCTGCACGGTCAGTCGGCTGTCCAGCAGCGGCCCGGCGAGCAGCAGCGCCGTCAGGAACTGGGAGGAGAGCCCGGCGTCCAGCCGAAGCGTTCCACCGCGCAGCCCGCCACCGCGCACGGTCAGCGGCAGATGGCCCGCGGTCCCTTCGTAGGCGAGGTCCGCGCCCAGGGCCCGCAGGGCGTCGACGACCGGTCCGAGCGGCCGCCGGCGCAGCTGCGCGGAGGCGTCGAAGCGCACCGTCGAACCGCCGAGCGCCGCCAGCGCCGGCAGGAACCGGGCGGCGGTCGCCGCGTCCCGGCAGTACACGTCCGTGGGGCCGGCCGCCGGACTCACGGCGGCCTTCGCGCCGGTGCCGGAGGCCGGGTGGCGTCCGTGGACCGTCCACCGGTCGTCGGCCGTCTCGACGCCGTACCCCAGCTGCCGCAGTCCGTCGACGAACGCCTCGGTGTCGTCGGACCGCAGGGGCCGGTGCACCGTCGAGGTGCCCGCGGCGCTCGCGGCGACGAACAGGGCGCGGGCCGTCAGCGACTTCGACCCGGGAACCCGGACTTCGCTCATACTTCCTTCAACTCCAGTGCGTCCAGGGCGACTTGGGCGACTTCTTCGGGCGTGCGGCCGTCGGTCGGTACGACGGTGGAGGCGACCTCCTCGTACAGGTGACGGCGGGCCTCCATCAGTTCGCTCCACTGCTTGCGGGGGTCGACCGCGAGGAGCGGGCGGGCCGTGTCGAGGCCGGTGCGCTTGACCGCCTCCTCCACGTCCATGGACAGGTGGACCACCCGGTGCCCGGCGAGCAGGGCCCGGGTGTCCGCGTCGAGGACGGCGCCGCCGCCCAGTGCCAGGACACCGACGTGCTCGGCCAGTGCCTGGTGCACCGCCCGCTTCTCGATCGCGCGGAAGGCGGGCTCCCCGTCGTCCGCGAAGATCTCGGCGATGGTCCGGCCCTCGGCGGCAACGATGTCGTCGTCCGTGTCCCGGTAACCGGCACCCAGCCGCTCGGCCAGCAGTTGCCCGACCGTGGACTTGCCCACGCCCATCGGGCCGACGAGTACGACCTGCGGCACGCTCACCGGATCTGGAGGTTGCCGAGGTAGGACCGGACGTTGCGACGGGTCTCGGGCACACTGTCGCCGCCGAACTTCTCCGCGACCGCGTCAGCCAGGACCAGCGCCACCATCGCCTCGGCGACGATGCCGGCCGCCGGGACGGCACACACGTCCGAACGCTGGTGATGCGCCTGCGCCGACTCACCGGTGGAGACATCCACCGTCTTCAGCGCACGCGGCACGGTCGCGATCGGCTTCATCGCCGCCCGCACCCGCAGCAGCTCACCCGTGGTCAGGCCGCCCTCGGTGCCGCCGGAACGGCCCGAGGCCCGCTTCATGCCGTCGGGCGTGCCAAGAATCTCGTCGTGCGCCTTCGAGCCCGGCACCCGGGCCAGCTCGAAGCCGTCGCCGACCTCGACACCCTTGATCGCCTGGATGCCCATGAGCGCCGCGGCCAGCCGGGCGTCCAGGCGCCGGTCCCAGTGCACGTGCGAGCCCAGGCCGACCGGCACGCCGTAGGCCAGTACCTCGACCACACCGCCGAGCGTTTCGCCGTCCTTGTGAGCCTGGTCGATCTCCGCGACCATCGCCTTCGACGCGTCCGCGTCCAGACAGCGCACCGGATCCGCGTCCAACTGCTCCAC
>NZ_JBEXYL010000169.1:0-11252 GCF_040630895.1 Streptomyces sp. NPDC005728 | reverse complement strand
AATATTATTTATATTTTTGTTTTTAGTTTAATGAGCGTATAAAACACCAAGACCCCCCCCCCCCCCCCGGGGGCGCCCCCCCCCGCGCCCCCGCCCCCCCACCCACTCGCCCACCCATGTACACCGACGACGGGGGGACCCACGTATGTCCGACACCGCCCGCGGCAGGCTTGCCGACGCCCGCCTCTACCTCTGCACGGACGCCCGCCGCCGGCAGGGCGACCTCGCCGAGTTCCTGGACGCGGTCCTGGCCGGTGGTGTCGACATCGTCCAGCTCCGTGACAAGGGCATGGAGGCCGCCGAGGAGCTGGAGCACCTGAAGGTCTTCGCCGAGGCCTGCGCCCGGCACGGCAAGCTCCTCGCGGTCAACGACCGGGCCGACGTCGCCCACGCCGCCTCCGCCCAGGTGCTCCACCTCGGCCAGGGCGACCTCCCGGTCCCCTCGGCCCGTGCGATCCTCGGCGACGACGTCCTGATCGGCCGCTCCACGCACGCCGAGTCCGAGGCCGCCGCGGCTGCCGTCCAGGAGGGCGTGGACTACTTCTGCACCGGCCCCTGCTGGCCCACCCCCACCAAGCCCGGCCGCCACGCCCCCGGCCTCGACCTGGTCCGGTACACGGCCGCCCTGGGCACCGACCGCCCCTGGTTCGCCATCGGCGGCATCGACCTCGCCCGTCTGGACGAGGTGCTGGACGCGGGCGCCCGTCGGGTGGTCGTGGTCCGCGGGATCACCGAGGCCGACGACCCGGGAGCGGCCGCGGCGGAGTTCGCCAAGCGACTCAGGCAGGCGTAGGGCCCATCTGTCCGTGTTCCTGTCCAAGGGGTGGACAGGAGGCCGACAATTCGGGCAAATTTCCGGTGCTCTGTTGGGGGACCGCCCACCCCTGGCTAACCTGCGGGTATGGCCCTCGGAACCGCATCCACCAGGACTGATCGCGCACGCACCGTGCGCGACATGCTCGCCACCGGCAAGACGACGTACTCGTTCGAGTTCTACGCGCCGAAGACCCCCCAGGGCGAGCGGAACCTGTGGAACGCGCTGCGCAGGGTGGAGGCCGTGGCCCCCGACTTCGTCTCCGTCACCTACGGAGCGGGCGGTTCCACGCGCGCGACCACGGTCAAGGAGACCCAGCAGATCGTCGTGGACACGACGCTCACCCCGGTCGCCCACCTCACCGCGGTCGACCATTCCATCGCCGAACTGCGCAACATCATCGGCCAGTACGCGGACGCCGGCATCCGCAACATGCTCGCCGTGCGCGGAGACCCGCCCGGCGACCCGATGGGCGACTGGATCCCGCACCCGAAGGGCCTGACGTACGCGGCGGAGCTCGTCCGGCTCATCAAGGAGTCGGGCGACTTCTGCGTGGGCGTCGCCGCGTTCCCGGAGATGCACCCGCGGTCCGCGGAGTGGGACACGGATGTCGCCCACTTCGTCGACAAGTGCCGTGCGGGGGCCGACTACGCCATCACGCAGATGTTCTTCCAGCCGGAGTCGTATCTGCGGCTGCGTGACCGCGTGGCGGCCGCCGGCTGTGACACTCCGGTCATTCCGGAGGTGTTGCCTGTCACCAGCGTGAAGATGCTGGAACGGTTGCCCAAACTCAGCAATGCGCACTTCCCGGACGCCCTGAAAGAGCGGATCCTCACAGCGAAGGACGATCCGGCGGCGGTACGCTCCATTGGCATCGAGTTCGCCACGGAGTTCTGCGCACGGCTGCTGGCCGAGGGAGTGCCCGGACTGCACTTCATCACGCTCAACAACTCCACGGCGACCCTGGAAATCTACGAGAACCTGGGCCTGCACCATCCCCCGCAGGCCTAGACCGGCCGCACCGCGGTACGACACACTGCGTAGCGGTCACTGGGAGAGGGGCGTACATGGGCTGGACGGTCCTCTACATCGCGTTCGGCATCGTCGCACTGTGGTTGCTGGGCGAAGTGCTGCTGCAATACAAGGCGCGGCTGCGCTGGCGGCTGCTCGCCTTCGTCGGCTTCCTGGGTGTCGTGCTCGGCGTACTGATGCCGTCCGTCATCGTGATCGGCCTGGGCGCGATCGCCTTCGCGATCGGACAGACCTACGTCACGCTCTCCTTCCGCCGCGGCTTCGCCGCGGGCTGGGCCGTCAAGCGACCGGAGGCCGAGGCCGAGGGCGGTGGCAGCAAGCGCCGCCGCGGCAGGAGGGACCGGAACGACCCGAGCCTCGAGGTCTCCGACCTGGAGGCCGCGGAGGCCGATGACGACCGGGGCGCCGACCACGGCCGCGAGCAGCTCGCCTACGGCGACGACTACGACCGGGACGACGTCTTCACCCCGGCCCGCTCTCCCGAGCCCACCGCCGCCGAGACCACCGCTGTCTACGAGCCCCAGCCCCTCCCCGAGGACACCGGCTCCTACGGCGTCTACGGCGACACCGCCTACGCGGGTGCCGCCCAGCAGCAGTCCGCGGACCAGAACTACGCCTACGACCACTCGGGCTACGCCCAGCAGGGTTACGGCTACGACACCGGCGGCCAGCAGAGCTACGCCAACTACTCGGACCCGTACATCGGCACCCAGTCCTATGGCGGCGGCACCGCGTACGACCCCGGCTACGGCCAGCAGCAGTACGGTCAGCAGGGTTACGGCCAGGACCCGTACGCCACCGGCGGGTACGACGGGACCCCGGCCGGCGGCGTCTGGGTCCCGCAGCAGCGCAACGACGAGACCTACGGCGGCGAACTCCCGCAGGAGCAGCCGTACCCGTACCAGGGCCACGGGCAGCAGCAGCCGCAGCCGGGCGCCGGGTACGACGAGCAGTACCGTTTCTGAGACCCCGCTCCGCTCACTGCGAGCCGCGGAACTCCGGACCCTCCACGATCAGCCCGGCCACCAGCGCGCCGGACATGCCGGCGTGGGCGAGCCCACCGCCAGGATGTGACCAGCCCCCGGCCGTGAACAGGCCGGGCAACGCCGTGGTGTTGGACGGGTGCAGCACGCCCTCCGGCGCGGCGAGCGCGGGCGGTGGAACCGCACCGCCCGTGGCGCCGGTTTCCCGCTCGGTGTCCAGGGGTGTGCGGACCTCGCGCCACAGCACCCGCTCGCGCAGTCCCGGCACGGCACGCTCGGCGGCTGCGGCCATCCGGTCCGCGAAGGCTTCGGCGGCCCCCGGCGCTGCCCAGTCGTACTCCGTCGCCGGTGGCACCGTCGCCGTCAGCACCACGGACTCGTGCTCCCCGTCGGGACGCAGGGCCGGGTCGTCCGGCCGGTCCACGACGACCGTCGGCAGGTCGGGGATCACCCCGTGCCGGAACAGGTCCAGGTCACCCTCACCGTCGGCCGAGTGCACCACCGTGCGGTGCACGGCGCCGGGCTCCGGTGCACCGCGCAGTGCCAGGCACACGACCGCCCGGCCCGGGTAGCGGTCCTCGTGTTCCGGGAGCACGTCCTGTGCGCCGTACAGTTCCCTGCCCGCGACCATGCCGCCCAGCCGCCGGGGCGCCGTGCCGACGACGAAGTCCGCCTCGGTCACTGTGCTGTCGGCCAGCTCCACCCCGGCCGCCCGGCCGTCCTTCTCCAGGACCCGGACGACGTCGGCGCCGAAGACGAACTCGACCCGCCGCTCCAGGCACCGCTCGTACACCGCGCGCGCCAGCTCCCGGATTCCGCCGCGCACGTACCAGGTGCCGAAGGCGTGCTCCATGTAGGGCAGCACGGCGGCGCTCGCCGGGGCGGTCCCGGGATCGACGCCGTACGCGAGCGCGTAGCCGTCCAGCAGCTGTGCCAGCCGTGGGTCGCGCAGTTCCCAGGCGCCGATCTCGTGCAGCTTCACCGCGCGCCGCGTGCGCAGCAGACGCTTGTGCGGAACCCCGGGATACGGCTCCTTCTCGTCCAGCACCTGCCAGTTGGGCCACAGGGGCTCCTCCAGCAGCGGCCGGCGCGTGCGGTCCCAGGCCTCGCGGGCCCGCACCAGGAAGTCCCCCCAGCGCTGCCCGGCTCCCGCCCCCAGTGCCTCGTCCAGAGCCGCGACGGCACCCGCGCGCGAGGCGTTCGGCAGGGAGACCTCGGTGCCGTCCGCGAAGACGTGCCGGGAGGACAGGTCGACCTGGACCAGCTCGACGCAGTCCTCCAGCGGCCGCTTGCCGGTCTTGAGGAACAGATCGCGGTAGACCGCGGGCAGCGTCAGCAGTCCGGGACCGGTGTCGAAGGCGAACCCGTCCCGCTCGAAGCGGCGCACCGCGCCGCCGTACGTCTCGTCCCGCTCGTACACCGCCACCCGGTGGCCCGCGACGGCCAGCCGGGCAGCGGCCGCCATCGCGCCCATGCCGGCGCCGATCACCGCAATCCGTGCCATGCCTGCGACTTTATCGACCGCCACTGACAGCCCGGTCCGCGGGCGGTCGCCGGGCCGTCAGCCGGGCGGCCCGGACATCCGCGAGGCCAGCCGCCGCTCCTCGCGCCGCTGGGCCCGGCGCCGCAGGAAGCGACGGATGCGGGAGACGAGGAACACCAGCACCACGAGCCCGGAGACGAGCAGCACCGCGGCGATGACGGCCGCCGCCTCCGGATGGAACATCGCGAACGAGACGATGCCGGCCACCCCGAGATCCTCGGCGAGGCTCAGGACGAAGTTGCTGAACGGCTCGGGTGAGGTGTTGACCGCCATGCGCGTCCCGGCCTTCACGGTGTGACTGGCCAGCGCGGTGGAACCGCCGATGAGACCGGCCGCCACGTCCGACATCGAGCCGCTGTGCCCGGCGAGCAGCGCCCCGACCCAGGCGCCCGCGAGCGGCCGCACGACCGTGTGGACGGAATCCCACACCGAGTCGACGTACGGGATCTTGTCGGCGACCGCCTCGCACAGGAACAGCACGCCCGCCACGATCAGCACCTCGGGGCGCTGCAAGGTCTGCGGGACGTCGCTGCTCACTCCCGTCACGCCGAAGAGGCCGAGCAGCAGCACCACCGCGTAGGCGTTGATGCCGCTGGCCCAGCCGCTGGTGAAGACCAGAGGGAGTACCGACACGGACGCGATCGTAGCCAGGCGGCGGGCCGGCGTCGTGGGCACGCGCGCGGACGCCTGAGTATCCGTACTCAGACGGCGAGATGAGTACGGACGCGGATGGGCCGCGAGCCGTGTCGACGGGAGAGTGGAGACACGGCAGGGGGCGCGGGCCGGGACCGCCGACACGGGGCGGCGGAACGGCGCTCGCGCCCTGGCCGCTCCTTCCGCCGATCCGTCGGCGGAAGCGAGGCACGGGGGACCCGGGGCAGACCACCACGGGGGACCATCGGGGGAAACCGTACGGGGGAGTACGGGAAGTACGGGGAGTGGGAAGGCGCCGGTCCGGCAGCGGACCGGCGCCTTTCTCGTGCTCCTGGAGTGCTCAGCCCTTTCCGCTCACGCGCCCCTGGAGCAGCCGGGACAGGGCCGCGTGGACGTCGTCCAGGGAGCGCTCGGGCTGGAAGGCCTTCCAGTCCAGGGCGGCCACCAGCACCATGCCGACCAGCGCGGCCGCCGTCAGCTGGACGTCGATCTCCTCGCTGAACTCGCCGGCCGCCACGCCCTCGCGCAGCACCCCCTCGACGACGGCGACGGCCTCCTGGCGCACCACCATCAGGGTGGACTGCCAGGCGCGGTTGGTGCGCCACAGCTCGGCCACGTAGAGCTGGGTGAAGGCCGGGTAGCGGTCGATGAAGACCAGGCCTGCGCGGACCATCGCGTCCAGCGCGTCCACCTTGCTGCCGCCCTCGGCCGCGGTCCGCTCCGCCGCCTCCCGCAGGGAGGCGGTGAGGAGACCCACGCCGTGCCGCAGCAGTTCCTCGAAGAGGACCGACTTGCTCGCGAAGTTGTAGTAGACCGTGCCCTTCGCGACCCCGGCCCGCTCGGCGATCTCGTCCACCGTGGTGGCGGAGAAGCCCTGTTCGGCGATGAGGGTGACGGCCGCCTCGTAGAGCTTCTGCCGGGTGGCCTCGCGGCGCGTGCTGCCGCCGGACGTGGCGCTGCTGCTTTCCATGGCCCTGATTGTCACAGGTACGCGCGCGTGCAGGGACTTGTCGGCGATCACAGGCTCAGCTCCGGGTGCAGCCGGTCCAGCGTCCACACCTGGCGGCGCCGGGCCGCGAGCGCGGTGAGCGCGACAGCGCCCGCGGTGAACGCGGCCAGCACGCCGCACGCCTGCCACACCGGGCCGAGCCCGCCGCCCGTGATCAGCCGGCGCAGGGCCGCCACGATGTAGCTCATCGGCAGGAACGGGTGCAGGGCGTTGAAGAAGCCCGGACTGGTCTGCACGGGATAGGTGCCGCCCGCCGAGGTCAGCTGGAGCATCAGCAGGGCCAGGACGAGGATCCGGCCGGCCGCGCCGAAGCGGGCGTTGAGCCACTGCACGATCGACGCGAAGCACGCCGCCACGAGGAACAGGAAGCCGACCGTGCCGACCGCCCGCGCCATCTGCAGGCCGATCGCCCAGTGCAGCACGGACATCAGGGCGACCGTCTGCAGCACGCCCACCGCTGCCACCGGCAGCCAGCCGGCCAGAGCGATCCGCCAGGCCGGCGCACCGGCCGCCAGGGCACGCCGGTTGAGCGGCGGGATCAGCATGTACGCCACCATCGCGCCCACCCACAGGGACAGCGGAATGAAGTACGGGGCGAACCCGGTGCCGTAGTTGGGCGCCTTGTGCAGGTCGTGGGAGGCCAGCTGGACCGGGTCGGCCATCACGTCGGTGCGCCGGTCGCGGTCCTGCTTGTCGTAGTCAGGGATCTTCTTCGCGCCGTCGTGCAGACCGCCGGCGAGCTTTCCGGAGCCGTCGACGAGCTTGTACATGCCGCCGCTGAGCGTGTCGGCGCCCGAGTGGGCCGTGCCGATGCCCTTGTCGAGCACGGTCGCGCCGGTCTCCGCGGTGCCGATCCCGGTGTGCAGCTTCTTGGCGCCCGCGGCGACCTCGGCCGCGCCGTCGTTCAGCTCGTTGATCTTCTTGACGGCGTCGGACACGTCCTCGTAGAGGTGCGGCGCGCGGTCGGCCAGGGCCTGGGACTGCTTCTGGAGTGTGCCGAGGTTGTCCCGCAGCGTCTTGAGGTCACCGTCCTGGTCGGCGATCAGCGTGTTGAGGTCGTCGGCGACGGTGGCCACGTCGGCGGCCGCCTGCCTGGCCTTCTTCAGGTCGGGGCAGACCGGGTCGGGGATCACGGCGCTCTCACAGCGCGCCTTGTAGACCTCGTCCAGGACGGCGGAGGAGGCGTGGGCGGTCTCGGCGGCGGCCGGCGCGAGTTCCACGAGGACGTCGAGGTTGTGGCGGACCGCCTTGGCCGAGTCGGCGACCAGCTGGGCGGTGTCCCCGATGGTCTTCTCGTTGTCCTTCAGGAACGGACCGGTCTGTTTGTAGACGCCGTTGACGTTGTCCGCGAGGGTCTGCGTGCCGTCCGCGACCTGCTGCGAGCCGTCCTCCAGGTCGCTCGCGCCGCTGGTGAGCTTCGTCAGGCCCTTGGAGAGCTTGCCGCTGCCGCTCTTGGCGTCCTTCAGGCCGTCCGCGAGGTCCTTGGAGCCCTTCTCCGCCTTCCCGAGGCCGCCCTTGAGCCGGTCGGCGCCCTCGGCCGCCGTCACGGTCTTGTCGTGGATGCCGGAGAAGGAGATGAAGATCTTGTCCAGGAAGGTCCGGGACGCCTTGGTGGAGGCGGCCGTGCGGACCTCGTTGAAGACCGTCCGGGAGATCTGCCCGACGATGTAGTTGTTCGCGTCGTTCGTACGCACCCGGAGCGCGCCCGTCTCCGGGGAGTCGCCCGAACTGGAGGCGATCCGCTCGCTGAAGTCGCCCGGCATCGTCAGCGACAGGTAGTAGGTGCCGTCCTCGACGCCCCGGCGGGCCTCGGCGCCGCTCACCTCGTGCCACTCGAAGGTCCGGCTGTCGCGCAGCCCGTCCACGATGTCGTCGCCGGCCGCGATCTTCTTCCCGCCGGCCGTCGCGCCCTTGTCGTCGTTCACCAGGGCCACCGGGATGCGGTCCAGACGGCCGTACGGGTCCCAGAACGACCACAGGTACAGCGCGCCGTAGAGCAGGGGCAGCACGAGCAGCGCGACCAGCGCGGCGCGTGGCAGCTTCCCCCGCCCGAAGCGCCTCAGCTCAAGCGCGGCCAGCCTCGGCGAGCGCATCGGCCTCCTCCTTCGGGTCGCTCTGGTGGGTGGGAACGGAAAGGCAGTCCTCGGGGGCGGTGCGGCACACGGCCACGACCGTCGTCCCCGCGCGCGTGAGGGACCGCAGCAGGTCCCAGACCTCGGCGCGTTCGGCCTCCGAGAGCTTCGTGTCGACGTCGTCCACGCCGACCAGCCCGGGCCGCCCGAGGAGGGCCAGCGCGAGGGACAGGCGCAGCTCCTGGGGCCGCTCCAGGTCGCGTACGGCCGTCCGGGAGCCCTTGGGGAGCGTCTCCAGGTCGAGTCCGGAGGCGGCCAGGGCCGCGTCCACCCGCAGCCGTGCCTCGTGGGCGCGCTCCGCGCGGGGCCGCAGCACCTCGCGCAGCGAGTCGCCGAACCTGCGCTGGAGCAGGGCCCGTTCCCGCAGGTGCTCCCCGACGGTCAGGGCAGGCTCCAGGTCGGTGACACCGGCCACGTTGGCCACGGCACCGACACGGCGTACGGCCGCCATGTGCCGGGGGAGCCGGAACCCGCCCACCGCGGCCGCCCCCTCGGTGGCCTTCATCCGTCCCGTGAGCGCGAGGAGCAGACTCGTACGGCCGGAGCCGGAGGGTCCCTCGACCGCGATCAGCGAGCCGGGTCGTGCGTCGAAAGTGATGCCGCGAAAGGCCCATCCCCGTGGCCCTTTGAGCCCGAGGCCCTCGGCCGTGACGTCCACGCCGTCCACAAGCCCCCCTGCCTGCTTGCCGTTATTTGAACTGACTGGTCAGTGCAAAAATACGCCCGAACCTGCGATCGAGGCAAAAGCCCAGGTCAGAACGGATTGTCAGTGCCATACCCCACGATGGGCACATACGGCATCCGTGCCGTCACCCAGACGACAGGAGGTTCGTCATGGCCAACTCCTCCGCAGCCGCCGCCCACCGGCGCCGCGCCACCGGCCCTGCCCCCTCACTGACCGGCCCGGCGAGCGATGTGCACCCCGTGCTCCGCCGGGCCACGGCTCCGCCCGCCGCCCTCGAGTTGCTCGCCCAGGCCCGCGCCGGACTCGACGAGGCGGACCGCCTGGAAACCCCCAACGAGCGCTATGCGACGGCCCATCTCGCCGCCCTGCGCACCGCCGCCGCCGTGCTCGCCGCCCGGGGGCGCCCCGAGATCTCCCCGCGCCGCCGGGCCCGCATCCGCAGCGCCTGGGAGGTGCTCCCCGAGATCACCCCCGAACTGACCGAATGGAGCGCGCTGTTCGCCTCCGGTGCGGCCCGGCGCGCCCGCGCCGAGGCGGGCATCCAGGGAGCGGCCGGACAGCGGGACGCCGACGACCTGATACGCGACGTGGCGATGTTCCTCCGCATCGTCGAGCGGATGCTGGTGCTCCAGCCCGTCCTGCCCCAGCCCCGCCAGGACGCCGGCGAACAGGGCGGCCACGGCACCCGCGGCGACCTCCCGGACGCGGGCTGACGGCCCATGGTCCGCCGTACGAGACGCACCCGGCCCACCCCGCCGTGATGACCGGGCAGGCCACCGGAGGCAATAGGGTGGAGGTCGCCTGAAGCCGTCCGCCCTGCCGAGGAGTCAACTGCCGTGTCGGACCCGATGCGCCCGCCCGTCTCCCACCACCACCCCCAGGGGACGTCGCTGCGCTCCGACCCCTCTCGACCCCGCGCCTCTCTCCGTACCGCCGTGGTCTGGGAGGTCCTCCAGGACGCCCTCGACCGCCGTGTCAAGGCCACGGGGCGGGACTCGCTGGACGTGCTCGACACCGGGGGCGGCAGCGGCAACTTCGCCGTGCCCGTCGCCCGCCTCGGCCACCGCGTCACCGTCGTGGACCCCAGCCCGAACGCGTTGTTCGCGCTGGAGCGCCGCGCCGCCGAGGCGGGCGTCGCCGACCGGGTCAAGGGCGTCCAGGGCGACGCCCACGGCCTGTTCGACGTGGTCGAGCGCGGTGGCTACGACGCCGTGCTGTGCCACGGCGTCCTGGAGTACGTGGACGACCCCGCCGAGGGCATCCGCAACGCGGTGGCCGCGCTGCGCTCCGAGGGCGTCCTCAGCGTGCTCGCCGCCGGTCTCGGCGGTGCCGTCCTCGCCCGGGCCCTCGCCGGCCACTTCAAGGAGGCCAAGCAGGCCCTGGAGAACCCGGAGGGCCGCTGGGGCGCCGGCGACCCGATGCCGCGCCGCTTCACCGCCGAGCAGCTCACCGAGCTGGTCGAGAGCGCGGGGCTGCGGATCGGCGCCGTGCACGGCGTGCGGATCTTCGCCGACCTGGTGCCCGGCGTTCTGGTGGACACCGAGCCCGGCGCCCTCGATGCCCTGCTGAAGCTGGAGGCCGCCGCGGCCGAGCTGCCGGCCTTCCACTCCGTCGCCACCCAGCTCCATGTGCTCGGTGAGGTGCGCGGGGCCGCGGAGGCCTGAGCGGCCTTCCGGGACCTGCCGCTGATCAGGGCCTTGGCGGCAGATGGAGTACGACACAAGACCCCCCGATCGTGGGGTTTGCGCCGTATGATCGAGGTATACCGTCCGGCATGACGGACCGGCCGTCGGGGAATGGAAGCCTCAGCGAGCCGGGACGGCCATGACGGATTCCGGTTGGCCTATTGGCGTAGAGGGGCGGGTTTCACGGGGGCGATTCCCTGCCTATCCTGAAGGGACCCCCAGGGTCGCCCCGGCGACTGCACGATGAGGAGGACTCCGTGCCGCTCTCGGAGCACGAGCAGCGCATGCTCGAGCAGATGGAGCGAGCGCTGTACGCCGAAGATCCCAAGTTCGCGTCGGCGCTTGAGGGAAGTGGGCTGCGGACGTACACCCGGCGGCGGGTCTACCAGGCGGTCGCAGGCTTCCTCGTGGGTATCGCGCTCCTCATGGCCGGAATGGTCGCACAGCAGATCTGGGTCAGCGTGGTGGGCTTCCTCGTCATGCTGGGCTGTGCCGTTCTTGCCGTCACAGGTTGGCGCAAGGCACCCAAGCCGGGTGAACAGCCGGCAGCGGGCGCCGCTCGCCGGCAGGTGCGGCAGAAGCGCTCCATGATGGACCGGATCGAGCAGCGCTGGCAGCGTCGCCGAGACGATCAGGGCCACTAGAAGTTCCCTTGAGACATGAGTGAGGGGCGGCCACCCGGTGGGTGGCGGAGCCGGGCGTTCATCGATTCGAC
>NZ_JBEXYL010000168.1:0-11507 GCF_040630895.1 Streptomyces sp. NPDC005728 | reverse complement strand
CAGCTCACCGACGCCCTCCAGCAGCTCGCCCAGGACGAGAAGGCCGGCGGCCCCGTGCACGGTGTCGTGTTCAAGGGCCGACGCTACGACACCGGGGACCGTGGCGACTATCTGCGTGCCATTGTCCGACTGGCGTGCGAACGTGAAGACCTGGGACCGGACTTCCGGACCTGGCTTCGCAGTTATGTAGCCGAGGAGATGCAGCAACGTTGAGCACCGCCGCGACCAGCACCACCGGCCCGGACCACCTCTGGTCGGTGGAAGAGCACCTGGAGGACATCCTCACCACCGTCCGTCCCCTCGAACCCATCGAGTTGCAGCTGCTCGACGCCCAGGGCTGTGTCCTGGTCGACGACGTCACGGTGCCGGTCTCCCTGCCACCGTTCGACAACAGCTCCATGGACGGGTACGCGGTGCGGGTCGCGGACGTAGCGGGCGCCAGCGAGGAGTTCCCGGCCGTCCTTGAGGTCATCGGGGACGTTGCAGCGGGTTCGGCGGACCTGGTCCGGGTCAGCCCCGGCCAGGCGGCGCGCATCATGACCGGCGCGCCCCTGCCGCCCGGCGCCGAAGCCGTCGTCCCCGTCGAGTGGACCGACGGCGGGCTCGGCGAGGGGCCGGTGAGCGGGATGCAGGCGCGGAGCCTGGCCCCCGAGGGTGCCGAGGGGCAGGTACGCGTGCACCGCCCCGCCAAGGTACGCGCGCACGTGCGCGCCAAGGGCAGCGATGTGAAGGCAGGGGACCTCGCCCTGAAGGCCGGGACGGTCCTCGGCCCACCGCAGATCGCGCTGCTCGCCGCGATCGGCCGGGGCACGGTGCGCGTGCGCCCGCGCCCGCGCGTGGTCGTCCTGTCCACGGGCAGCGAACTCGTCCAGCCCGGCGAGGTACTGGGCCACGGCCAGATCTACGACTCCAACAGCTTCGCCCTCACCGCGGCCGCGCGGGACGCAGGTGCCATCGCCTACCGCGTGGGCGCCGTTGCCGACGACGCCGACACCCTCCGGTCCACCATCGAGGACCAGCTCATCCGCGCCGACCTGCTCGTGACCACGGGCGGGGTGAGCGTCGGGGCGTACGACGTCGTCAAGGAGGCGCTGTCGTACGCCGGCGACGAGGACGAGGCGGGCAGCGGCGTCGAGTTCCGCAAGATCGCCATGCAGCCCGGCAAGCCCCAGGGCTTCGGCTCCATCGGCCGCGACCACACACCCCTGCTGGCCCTGCCCGGCAACCCCGTGTCGTCGTACGTCTCCTTCGAGCTGTTCGTCCGCCCCGCGATCCGCACCCTGATGGGCGTCGAGGACGTCCACCGGCCGCGCACCCGGGCCACCCTGAAGTCGGACGAGGCACTCGGCTCGCCCAAGGGGCGCCGGCAGTTCCTGCGCGGCAAGTACGCCGATGGCGAGGTGACCCCCGTGGGCGGCTCCGGTTCCCACCTGATCGCGGCGCTGGCGCAGGCCGACGCGCTGATCGTCGTCCCCGAGGACGTGGAGTCCGCCGAGCCCGGTACCGAGGTGGAGGTCGTGCTGCTCGGCTGACCGAGCCGGCGCGCGGCCAAGCACTCGCGCACACCTTCCAACGCACACCCGCGCGCATCTCTCTCCACTCGCCGGGGCTCTGCGCCACGTACGCGCCCCGCAGACCGACCGCGCGCCCAGCGCCCCCGGACGGACACGCGCCCGCACCCTCTGGGGGCACCCACGCGGCGGGCCGACGGAGCGCCGGGCGCGAGCTCCTCTGTTCGCGCTCAGCGCGTTCGTCGCGCGCCCTGGCGCCTCCGGTATCGGATGCGCCTCCCGGCCGACCGCGCCCCCCCCGGGACCGGATCACCCGTGCCGCGGTTGCCCGCCGTACGCGCGCCTGCGGACCGGCGGGGTTCCGCGGGGGTCCTGACCCGGTGCTTGCGCCGACTTGGCGGTACCGTGTCGCGCACAACAGGCCCGTGCACTGCACTGCCACGGACCCGGACCGGGAGCGCCACACAGCATGAGTACGCAGGACCGACTGACGCACATCGATGACGCGGGCGCGGCACGCATGGTCGACGTATCCGGGAAGGACGTGACCGCGCGCACGGCCCGCGCGAGCGGCCGTGTCCTCGTGTCACCCCGTGTGGTCGAGCTGCTGCGCGGTGAGGGGGTTCCCAAGGGGGACGCCCTGGCCACCGCGCGCATCGCGGGCATCATGGGCGCCAAGCGCACCCCGGACCTGATTCCTCTCTGCCACCCGTTGTCGGTGTCCGGTGTGAAACTGGATCTGTCGGTCGCGGACGACGCCGTGGAGATCCAGGCCACCGTGAAGACGACGGACCGCACGGGTGTCGAGATGGAGGCCCTCACCGCGGTGACGGTCGCCGCGCTCACCGTGATCGACATGGTCAAGGCGGTCGACAAGGGAGCGGTCATCACGGACGTACGGGTGGAGGAGAAGACGGGCGGCAAGTCGGGCGACTGGAGCCGGGCATGAGCGGCGGGCCGTTCCTGGGCGGTGCGCTGACGGCTCCGTACAGTGCGCTGGTCGTCACCGCTTCCAACCGTGCTGCCGCCGGTGTCTACGAGGACAAGGGCGGGCCTCTCGTCGCTGCGGGCCTGAAGGGGTTCGGGTTCGCCGTGGACGGGCCGCAGGTGGTGCCGGACGGGGATCCCGTGGAGGTGGCCCTCCGGGCGGCGGTGGAGGCCGGGTACGACGTCGTCGTCACCACCGGGGGCACCGGCATCTCGCCCACTGACCGCACGCCGGAGGCGACTCGCAGGGTGATCGACCGCGAGGTGCCGGGGATTGCGGAGGCGATCCGGGCGTTCGGACGGGAGAAGGTGCCGACCGCCGCGCTCTCGCGGGGTCTGGCCGGAGTAGCGGGAGGGACACTGATCGTCAACCTGCCCGGGTCCAGCGGCGGGGTGAAGGACGGGCTGGCCGTCCTGGAGCCGCTGCTGGTCCACGCCGTCGACCAGATCCGCGGCGGCGACCACCCCCGGCCGGCCGCGGAGTCGGCGCCGGTCGGCGAGGAGAACTCCAGACGCTCCCCCAGTGCCCGAAGGGCCTGGGAGGTACCCCCAGGGGGTGCGAGCTGAACAGCCCTTCCTGGCCCGTCGTGCTGACGGACGGAGATGTCGTCCTTCGGCCGATAAAGCTGCGCGACCAACGGGTCTGGCGTGAGGTGAACCGACGCAACAGGGACTGGCTGCGCCCCTGGGAGGCGACCATCCCGCCGCCGACGCCGAGCGGGCCGATCGCGCACCGGCCGACCTACCGCCAGATGGTCCGGCACCTGCGTTCCGAGGCCCACGCGGGCCGGATGCTGCCGTTCGTCATCGAATATCAGGGGCGGCTTGTCGGGCAGTTGACGGTTGCCGGGATCACCTGGGGGTCGATGTGCTCGGGGCACGTCGGCTACTGGGTGGACGAGTCGGTGGCCGGGCGCGGGGTGATGCCGACAGCCGTCGCGCTCGTGGTTGACCACTGTTTCCGCACCGTCGGGCTGCACCGCATCGAGGTCTGCATTCGCCCCGAGAACCGGCCCAGCCGCCGGGTCGTGGAGAAACTCGGATTCCGCGAGGAGGGGCTGCGGCCGCGTTATCTGCACATCGACGGAGCCTGGCGCGACCACCTCGTCTTCGCGCTCACGGCGGAAGAAGTGCCCGAGGGGTTGCTCGGGCGCTGGCAGCGGGCACGCTCTGAGCGGGCGGCGCACGACCGGCGCCCGTCGGACGAAGAGGGCGATCTCCGGGCCCCAGGCACTTCGAGCGCGCCGGACGTGCCGCGGAGGCCGGAGAACACTCCACGGAATCCCGCCTAGTCCCGGAAATTGAATGTATGTTCGAAATTGATCGCTCGGCGACCATCTCAGGGCATTCAATTTCGCGACTTCGGCGCTCCGCTGATCGCATCGGTCGCAAAAAAAGCTGGAAATATCAGCCAGATCGTGCGACACACCGGCCCAATTGGCGGATGGCCTCACGCAAATCCCTCTACCGTGTGAGGCGTGAGCAGCAGCGGCCTCATCTACGCAGTCATCGTCGGGGCCTGGGCCGCCTACTTGGTGCCGATGTGGCTCCGTAGGCAGGACGAGCTGAACGAAGCCCGTCCGACGGAACGCTTCAGCACCGCCATCCGGCTGCTGTCCGGACGGGCGGGAATGGAGCGTCGGTACGCCAGGGACCTGCGAGCGCGCTCCACCCAAGAGGGGGAGCCGGAAACCGGTGATCCGGACGCCGTCACCGACTCGGTGGACGTCCGGGCCTTCGCCATGCCTCCAACCCGCCGTCAGGTACGTGCGGAGGCCGAGCCGGAGGCGCCCGGGCGGGCGGAGCCGGCGCGCGACCAGCCCGTCGTTCCCGCGCCCAAGTCCCCTTCCGCGCACCGCCCCGCCGGTGTCGGCGCACGCCCCTCCGGCTCCGCGCCCGCGCAGAAGCGAGTACCGGGCCCCCGGCGCACGCCCTCGGCGCAGGCGGCCGCGGCGCGCGCCCAGCGCTCGAAGGCGCTTGCGCGCCGTCGGCGCACCACCGTGATGCTCTTCCTCGGCTTCACGCTCGGCGCGATCGTCGCCGCCGTCGGAGGCCTCGCCTTCCTGTGGGTGCCCGGCGTACCCGCTGTCATGCTCAGCGCGTACATCGCCTACCTGCGCTCCCAGGAGCGCCGCCGCTTCGCGTATCAGATGGATCGTCGGCGCGCCGAGGTCGCGGCCCAGCGCCTGCGCGAGCGCCAGCCGCGCCGGCGCGCGCCCCTCGACGCGGGCCCCGGCGCCGACGAGCCGGAGGAGGGACCAGAAGCCGCGACCGGCACCGGTCTCTCCGCGCTCGCCGCGGACCGCCGGGCCCTCGTGGAGCAGACCGACCACGCCGAGTGGGTGGACCAGCAGCAGCGTGAGCGCCAGCGACAGTCTGGGCACGGGGACAGCTGGGACCCGGTGCCGGTCCCGCTGCCGACGTACGTGACCGCGCCGGTCGCGCCGCGGGCGTCCTCCGGCGTGGACCTGGGGGCGCCCGACACCTGGAGTTCGGCGCGTTCCAGCGCGGTCGTGCCGGAGCAGGAGGCAGGTCGCGCGCGGGAGGCCGAGGTGGGCGGGACGGCGCCCGAGTCCGAGGACAAGCCGGCGGGCGGGCGCAGCGACGCGCGCCGCGCGGCCTCCGCCCGCCGGGCGCGCGAGCGTGGACGTACGCCCCTCTTCGATCAGTACGAGGACGGCGACCGCCCGCGCGCGGCCAACGAGTGACGACCGTCACGCCGCTGGAAGCCCGCCTCTGACCAGTCAGGGAACGGATTTCCAAGCACCCCGACGGGGATGCTAGAGTTTCACTCGTTGCAAGGGCCTGTGGCGCAGTCCGGTAGCGCACCTCGTTCGCATCGAGGGGGCCAGGGGTTCAAATCCCCTCAGGTCCACGCATCATGAAGCCCCAGTCGGCAGAGTCGACTGGGGCTTCATCGTGTCTACAGCTGCTTCGCGTAGCAGCGGCTGTCCTCGTAGTGGCGGTAGTAGCCGAACTTGACGCAGGGCTCGTAACCGCTCGAGGCGTACAGGGCGATGGCCTCCGGCTGCTTGGCGCCGGTCTCCAGGACCATGCGGACGCGGCCGGCCGAGCGGGCGTCCTCCTCCAGGGCCGTGAGCATGCGGCGGGCGAGGCCCCGGCCGCGCATCTCCGCGACGACGAACATGCGCTTGAGTTCGGCGTCGCCGTCCTCGTTGCCCTCCTCGTTGCGGTCCTGGCTGCGCCAGCCGCCGGTGGCCACCGGGCGGTCGTCCGCGTCGTAGGCGATCAGGTACAAGCCTAGGGGCGGCTCGAAGTCGGTGGCGTCGAGGATCGTGGCGTCGCCGCCGTCGCCGTAGCGCAGCTGGTACTCGGCCTGGACCTCGTCGTTGAGCTTGACGGCGTCGGGGTGATCGAAACGAACGCGACGTATATTCATGCTGAGTATCGTACTTCTATGCGGATGAGGGGAAGGATGGACCTCGTCCAGTGTGCCGGTATCGTGCCCTGGTGCTTACTGTGACCTCGGTGAACGTGAACGGGCTGCGGGCCGCCGCCAAGAAGGGCTTCGTGGAGTGGCTCGCCCAGACCTCGGCGGACGTCGTCTGCCTGCAGGAGGTGCGCGCGGAGCCGCACCAGCTGCCCGAGGAGGTGCGGCAGCCCGACGGCTGGCACGTCGTGCACGCCCCGGCCGCCGCCAAGGGGCGCGCGGGCGTCTCCCTCTACACGCGGCGCGAGCCCGATCGCGTCCGGGTCGGCTTCGGGTCGGCCGAGTTCGACGGCAGTGGACGCTACGTGGAGGCCGACCTGCCCGGTGTCACTGTCGCCTCCCTCTATCTGCCCTCCGGCGAGGTCGGCACCGAGCGTCAGGACGAGAAGGTCCGCTTCATGGACGAGTTCCTCGTCCACCTCAAGGAGCTGCGCACGCGGGCCGCCGCCGACGGGCGCCATGTGGTCGTCTGCGGCGACTGGAACATCGCCCACCAGCAGGCCGACCTCAAGAACTGGCGCGGCAACACCAAGAACTCGGGCTTCCTGCCCGAGGAGCGGGAGTGGCTCAGCCGGGTGTTCGCCGCGGAGGACGGCGGCTATGTCGACGTCGTGCGTGCCCTGCACCCGGACGCCGAAGGGCCGTACACCTGGTGGTCGTACCGCGGGCGGGCCTTCGACAACGACTCGGGATGGCGCATCGACTACCACGTGGCCACGCCGGGGCTCGCGGGCAAGGCTGCCAAGGGGTTGGTCGAGCGCGCGGCCACGCACGCCGAGCGTTGGTCCGACCATGCGCCGGTGACCGTCGTGTACGACCTGTAGGGCCGCGGACCGCCGCTCAGTCCGGCTTGTTCAGCCGCCTGTCCAGGGCCAGGGAGAGTTCCGCCTCCACCACGCTCCGGGCGAGCGGGCGCAGGCGGTGGAGGTCCTCCTCGGGGGCGTGGCGCAGGATCAGCTCGCGGAAGAGTTCGGCAAGGGCGTCGGCGTGTTCGCGGACGCGCTTGCCGGCCGCCAGGACCTCGGCGAGGGGGATGCCCTCGCGGACCAGGGCGGAGGAGACGTCCAGCAGGCGGCGGCTGATGTGGACGATCTCGTCGCCGTCGGTGCCGAGGTAGCCCAGCTCCATGGCGGCGGCGAGGTTCTCGGGGGTGACCTCGCCCTCGAAGCGTGCGGCGAGTTCCTCAGGGGTGAGGTGGACCGGCTCCTCCTCGGTGGGGGCGCCGACGCCGAGGAGGTCGGCGACGTCGCGGCCCTGGTCCAGGGCCTCGGCGAGTTCCGCGATGCCGTTGAGGGTGTGGCCGCGTTCCAGCAGGGCCGAGATCGTGCGCAGGCGGGCCAGGTGATGGTCGTCGTACCAGGCGATGCGGCCCTCGCGGCGGGGTGGCGGTATCAGCTTGCGTTCGCGATAGAAGCGCAGCGTGCGCACGGTGATGCCGGCCAGGCGGGCCAGCTCCTCCATGCGGTATTCGCGCACTCCGCCGACCTGCCTGCTTCCCTGCTCGTCGCTGCGTCCGCCGTCGTCTGCCACGTCCGCAGCCTATGTTGTACCGCCGGTAACTTTCCCTTCTCCGACCCCTACCGCTCGGTACGGAGCTGCTCTACAGTCCCATTGCGCCAGTGTTCACTGGCAGAGTCCAAGGTGATGCGTGGAGGCTTCGGGATGGCCGAGCACGAGCATGTACGAGTGGCGGTGATCGGGTCCGGGTTCGGCGGGCTGGGGGCCGCCGTGCGGCTGCGCCGCGAGGGGATCACCGACTTCGTCGTCCTGGAGCGGGCCGACAGTGTCGGCGGCACCTGGCGGGACAACAGTTATCCAGGGTGCGCCTGTGACGTTCCCTCCCATCTGTACTCCTTCTCCTTCGCACCCAACCCCGACTGGCCGCGCACCTTCTCCGGGCAGCGGCACATCCGTACCTACCTGGAGCACGTCACCGACGTCTTCGGGCTGCGCCCGCACATCCGTTTCGGCTCCGAAGTGAAGCTGATGACCTGGGACGGCGAGCAGCTGCGCTGGGAGATCGAGACGGCCCGGGGGAAGCTGACCGCCGACGTCGTCGTCTCCGCCACCGGGCCGCTGTCCGACCCGAAGATCCCGGAGATCCCGGGGCTGGCGTCGTTCCCGGGCAAGGTGTTCCACTCGGCTCGCTGGGACCACGACTACGACCTGCGCGGCAAGCGCGTCGCCATGGTCGGCACCGGTGCCTCCGCCATCCAGATCGTGCCTTCCATCCAGCGCCAGGCCGGCCGGCTCACCCTCTTCCAGCGCACCCCGCCCTGGGTGATGCCCCGGGTGGACCGCGCCATCAGCGGCGCCGAGCGCCGGCTGCACCGGGCGCTGCCCTTCACCACACAGGTGCGGCGCGGACTGCTGTGGGGCATCCGGGAACTTCAGGTGCAGGCGTTCACCAAGCGTCCCGACGAACTCGGCCTGGTCGAACGGCTCGCCAAGCGCAACATGGCCCGCGCCGTCAAGGACCCGGCCCTGCGCGCCAAACTCACTCCCGACTACCGCATCGGCTGCAAGCGGATCCTGCTGTCCAGCGAGTACTACCCGGCGCTGGCCCGGCCGAATGTGGACGTCGTCGCGAGCGGGCTCAGCGAGATCCGCGGGTCGACCGTGGTCGCCGCCGACGGCAGCGAGGCCGAGGTCGACGCGATCATCTTCGGTACGGGCTTCCACGTCACGGACATGCCCATCGCCGAGCGCGTGGTCGGCGCGGAGGGCATCACGCTCGCCGAGTCCTGGAAGAACGGCATGCAGGCACTGCGCGGCGCCTCGGCCGCCGGGTTCCCCAACTGGATGACGATCATCGGGCCCAACACCGGCCTCGGGAACTCCTCCATGATCCTCATGATCGAGTCCCAGCTGAACTACATGGCCGACTACCTGCGCCAGCTGGGCGTCCTGGGCGGCCGCACCGCTCTCGACGCCAGGCCCGAAGCCGTCGACAGCTGGAACCGCCAGGTCCAGGAGCGCATGAAGCGGACCGTGTGGAACACCGGCGGTTGCACCAGCTGGTACCTCGACGCGAGCGGTCGCAACACCACCATCTGGCCCGGTACGACCACGGAGTTCCGTCGGGCGACCCGGCGGGTGGACCTCGCGGAGTACGAGGTCATCCGCAAGCCCGGCGGGAAGGGGGCGGACGCCGACGCGAAGAGGGCGGGAGCGCCCGCGCGTACGGCCAAGCGCCCCGCGCGCACCACTCCCGCGTCCGCCGGCGGCGCGTCGCAGCAGAGCGAGGCCGCCGCATGAGCCGTATCGCCTCCGTGGCCGCCGGCCCCTACGCCCCGCCGGCCCCCACCCGCACACTCACCGTCGTATCCGCCGACGGCGCGCGGCTGTACGTCGAGGTGCACGGGCCCGAGGACGCGCCCCCTGTCGTCCTCTCCCACGGCTGGACCTGCTCGACCGCGTTCTGGGCGGCGCAGATAGGGGACTTGGCGACCGACCACCGGGTGATCGCCTACGACCAGAGGGGGCACGGGCGCAGTCCCGCGAGCCCCGCGTGCACCACCCATGCGCTGGCGGACGACCTCGAAGCAGTGCTCGCGCAGACGCTCGCACGCGAGGAGAAGGCCCTGGTCGTCGGCCACTCCATGGGCGGGATGACCGTCATGGCCGCTGCCGCGCGCCCCCGCTTCCGTGAACACGCCGCCGCCGTCCTGCTGTGCAGCACGGGCAGCTCCCGGCTGGTCGAGGAGTCGCGCGTGGTGCCGTTGCGCGCCGGGCGGGTGCGCACCTGGATCACCGGGCGCATTCTTGGTTCGCGCGCTCCCCTTGGTCCGGTCACGCCCCTCGCGAAGCGCATCCTCAAGTACGGCACCATGGGCGCCGGTTCCGCCCCGCACATGGTGGAGGCGTGCGCGCGGATCGTGCACGCCTGCCCGCGCGCCGTGCGCCACGCCTGGGCCTCCGTGCTCGCGGCGCTCGACCTCGACCACGGCGTAGAGGAGTTGCGCATGCCCACCGAGGTCGTGCACGGCGCGTCCGACCGGCTCACGCCCCCCGTACACGCCCGCGCGCTGGCTGCCGCGCTGCCCCACTGCATCGGCCTCACCGAACTCCACGGTGTCGGCCACATGACCCCGATCGAGGCCCCGGAGCTGGTGACCGGCAAGATCCGGGAACTCGTCACCACGTACGTCACGGCGAACACCGCCGAGTCCCACCCCACCACCGTGCAGCAGATCAAGGAGGGCGCATGAGCAGGGTCAGCCTCGAAGGGCAGGTCGCGGTCGTGACCGGAGCGGCGCGCGGCGTCGGCGAGTTGCTCGCACGCAAGCTCTCCGCGCGCGGCGCCAAGGTGGCGCTGGTCGGGCTGGAGGAGGAGGCGCTCAAGGAGGTCTCCGAGCGGCTGCACAGCGACAGCGCGCACTGGTACGCCGATGTCACCGACCATGAGGCGATGGGCCGCGTGGCGCAGGAGGTCAAGGAGCGGTTCGGCAAGGTCGACATCGTCGTCGCCAACGCCGGTGTGGCGAGCGGCGGTCCGTTCGCCGACTCCGACCCGCAGGCCTGGCGGCGGGTGATCGAGGTGAACCTGATCGGTTCGGCGGTGACGGCCCGGGCCTTTCTGCCGGTGCTCGCCGAGAGCCGCGGCTACCTGCTGCAGGTCGCCTCGCTCGCCGCGATGACCCCGGCCCCGATGATGACGGCGTACTGCGCCTCCAAGTCGGGCGTGGAGGCGTACGCACACAGCCTGCGCGCCGAGGTCGGCTACCAGGGCGTGCGCGTCGGTGTCGCGTACCTGTCCTGGACCGACACCGACATGGTGCGCGGCGCCGACGAGGACGACGTCATGCGGGAGTTGAGGCAGCGGCTGCCGTGGCCGTCGAACAAGACGTACCCGCTGGGCCCGGCGGTGGACCGGATCGTAGCCGGGATCGAGCGCCGCTCGGCGCACGTGTACGGGCAGTGGTGGCTGCGCGGCATGCAGGGCGTGCGCGGATACCTGCCGGCGCTCATCGGCACCGTGGGCCAGCGCGAGATGCGGCGGTTCGCGCCCCGTCTGCAAGGGATGCGTTCCGGACTCGTCGGCGCAGGTGGGGCGGCCGACGACGCGGCGCGGGCTACGCACCGTAACTGATCGACATGCGCTGTGTGTTCGCCCGTGTGAATCTGGTCGAGGCCCCACCGAGGGGTCAACCCCCACCCACTACGGGAGTGAACCCACATGGGTATGAAGGACCAGTTCCAGGACAAGTCCGGCCAGATCCAGAATCAGGCCAAGGAGAAGGCGGGCCAGGCCAAGGAGAAGGCCGGCCAGGCTCGTGAGAAGGCCGGTCAGCGCGGTCAGCAGCAGCGCGGCCAGCAGCCCGAGCGCGGTCGCCAGGGCAACCGTGACATCGAGGACACGGAGCGGGAGATGAAGGACCGTCTCGACCAGGACTACGACGCCTAGTCGTTGCGCTCGACTTCACCTCTGCGGCGGGGTGCCCGGCGACTGCCGGGGACCGGCCACCGGCACCGTCACCCTCGACGGACAGCAGGTGTGGCGCAACGAGCAGATCTACAAGCACATCGGCATCGTCCCCGAGCGGGAAGCGATGTAC
>NZ_JBEXYL010000167.1:0-11523 GCF_040630895.1 Streptomyces sp. NPDC005728 | reverse complement strand
TCCGTTGTAGAGCGAACAGTGATCACGCAGCATCCCGGCGAGCGCACCCTGCTGGCCCACGGTGGGCCGCATGAGGAACTTGTACGCACGGATCAACCAGCCCACCCCCCTTCGGCTCCTGTGCGATCAACATAGAGCAGGCCACTGACACCGCAGCGAACCCCGGCGCTGCGCGCCTCCGGTTCGAGGATGCGTTTCCCTCCCCGGCTGAAGCCGGGGATACCCACGCAAGATCAACGGATGGCGGCGACTGGTATGGCGCGGCGGGCGACGGCACCCCCGACCGGGCTCTTGGAGCCGCGGATGACGAATTGGCGGGAAGGAAGGGGGCGATTTGGGGGCGGCCACCTCGGACGACAACGTCGGGGCCGCCGTAGTGGGAGCCACCACGGTGGTGGCCTACTCGCCCAATTCGCCACCGTTGCCCGCACCGCCGGCGACGAGAACGAGGCCGCCGAGGCGCCCTGGGACGCGCTCACCCCCCGACGAACTCGCCGCGCTCCAGGGCCAGGGCCCGTGGCGGCGTCACGCACCGGTGCCAGGAACACCTCGGAATCGGATCGGAAGCGGTTGGCGGGTACCGGCGGAAGTGTCCGGGGTGGTCTCGTGGACAGCGGTGGGGCCTGGCGAAGCGGCGCGAGGCGCGGATGGCGGGATGATGCCGCGAAGGGGGAGCGGAGAGATGTGGAGCAGCCCGCCGGCCCGGGGGGCGCGTCTGAGCCCCCGCCCGGCCCCACCTTCGCCGTCAGTCCGCCGCGCGCAGGCTGAGCACCAGGTCCTGGAAGCGGTTCTCCACCAGGGTCAGGTCGGTCTGGGCCAACTCCTGGGGCCGGATGACGATCCGGAGTTCGGGCGTCAGAGCGGGGTGGCGGCGGCAGGCGTCGATGAACGAGTCCACGATCAGGGCGACCAGCTGGCCCCGGTCCATATCGGTGACACGGGCCAGCCCGGAGCCGATGAGCGGGACGGCGACCGGCTTGAACAGGCCGTGCACCGCCACCGAGGCCCACAGGTTCTCCAGACTCAGCCGCAGATCACGGTGGTTGGACCTGGCCACCAGATCGTTGCCGATCCGCGAATAGGCGGTGGCGAACACCCGGCGGCCGTTGATAGGCACCACCACGGTTGTGCCCACCGGATAACGTACCCGCCGGCCCAGAGGTTTGGCCCGTACGCTCTCTGTGCCCACCACCTTCACCGTGCGCAGACCCGCCCGCAGTCTGTCGTCCAGCAGGCGCCGCCGCCCGGCGAACAGCCGGTCAACGAGCTGACTCTGCAGGCTCTCACGGCTGATCACGAGATCTTCGGCGGTCTCCGTGTCGAAGGTGTCGGAGAACCCGATCACCAGGTTGGAGTCCGTCTGGTCGAACAAGTCGCCGCGCACCAGCACCACATCCGCACGCTGGCCGGGCAACGGGACTCGGTGCCGCAGCAGTTCGGCCCCGTGCCGGGCGCGCAGCTCCGCGCGCAGCGCGTCGAGGACACGCGCGGCCTCGGCGTCGTCGGGATGCTCGTGGGCGATCAGTTCGGCGACCGGCAGCGCGAGTTCGGGCCGTCCCAAGTCGGTCTGCACGCGGACCAGTTCACGACGGGCGGAGTCCTGAAGGGCGGTCAGGCGGTGTACGAAGGGCACCGCGAACCCCTCGCCGTTGACCTCGGCCAGCGGCCGGCCGCGCACCAGGGACAGCGCCTCGGTCAGCCGGTGCGCGGCGGTGGCCGGCGGCGCGAGCAGGGCGCCGCTGACGATCGCGGTGAACCGCGCGCTGTCCAGTTCCTCGGGCCGCAGCGCCAGACGGTAGGCGGTCTCCGGGCCCCGCACGGTGACCTGCTGTTCGGTGCGCAGGACATGCGTTCCCGCGCTGTCCTGACCGGGGGCCAGCGCCCGCCGCAGCTCCAGGACCCGTTTCTGGACCTCGTTGCGGTTGCGCTGGTCCAGATGGCGTGGCTCGTCCGCGAGTCCCCATACGTCGCGGCGCAGTTGCCGCACCGGCACCGCCTCGCCTTCGGCCGCCACCAGACGGACCAGCAGCCGTACGGTCAGCGGCGTCAGCCGGACCGGAATCCCATCGACTTCGAGCTGGACCGGGCCCAGTACCTTCACCTGGATACGCGCTCTCGCACCGGCCATCCGCGTCGCCCCCCGGCGGTTGTGCGTCACTCTGCGTCAGCCATAGTGACCGGCAGGTTATCATGATGCCTTGGGGAAACCATGCGTTCGGGTGATTCCGGCGGTCTGGACCCGATGGACCCGATACGCTCCCCGGACGCCTCCCAGCCACGCCCCCTGCCGCGCCCGCGTCTGCCACGTGGCACGCGGCGCGCCCGGCAGGTTTTCCTACGCGACACGATGATGGCGTTCGGCGGGCTGTCCGCCGTGCTTCAGGTCGTGGGCCCGTTCGTGCCGCACAGCGGTTCCGGTGCGGTGGTCGGGCTGTCGGTGGGGGCGTGCCTGGGCTGGGGGCTGCTACGGGCCTGTCCGGCGGCCCGGGTACGGCAGGTGTTCCGGCGGCCCGACATGACGGTGGTTGTCGAGACGGGCGACGTGTTCGACCAGCCGGCCCACCTCGTCGTCGGGTTCTGCGACACCTTCGACACCCTGTCGGCCGGCGGCCGGGTCATCAACGGCGACAGCGTGCAGGCGCAACTGCTGGACCGCGGATACGGCGGCGACGTACACCGCCTGGATGCGGAGCTGAGCGCGGCGCTCGCCTCGGCCGAGCCAGTCGCGCGGGAGGAGCGGGCGGACAAGCCGCTCGGAAAGCTCGACCGCTACCCGGTCGGCACGGTGGCGGTGCTGGGCACCCGGCCGCGGCTGGTGTTCGGCGTGGCCTACAGCCGGATCGGCAACGACTATGTGGCCTCCTCCGGCGTGGAGGACCTGTGGCGGGGCCTGGGCGGACTGTGGGACGCGTTGCGCGCGCACGCCCAACTGGAGCGTGTGGCCATGCCGTTGGTCGGCTCCGGGCTGGCGCGGCTCGGCTATCTCGACCGGGACAGCCTGCTCCGGCTGATCCTGATGTCCTTCGTGGCCCGCTCCCGGGAGGGTGCGATCTGCCGTGAACTGCGCGTGGTCATACGGCCCGAGGAACTGGAGAACGTCAACATGCGCGAGCTGGCCGCTTTCCTGGACGCCCTGGCGTCGGGCCCGGACCGGTAGCGTACGTACAAAACCGAATGCGTACCTACACAAGTTGACGCCGCACGAAGGGGGCGGAAGGCCCGTGGCCTCCAGCCCCCTCGCACCGTCCGTCAGGCCAGTCGGCGATAAGCCGCCAGATTCCTGAAGTACGAGGTGTCACGCCAGTCCGGCCGGGTGTCGTCGAGGTCGCACTCGGCTCCCTTGAGCCGTTCGACGATCTTCGAGACGGCGGTCTCGGAGCCGTCGAAGTGGATCACGTTGCGGCCCGCGAGGTCCGCGGCGGGCCGCACCTGGCCGACCTCCACGATGATCGTCCGCTCCGGGTAGGCCATCAGCGCCATGCCGAGCTCGATCAGCACGTTCTGGCGAGGCTGGCCGGTCAACTGGGTCTCGTAGGGATGCTCTTTGTCGCCCAGCAGGTTCGGATGGAGCTTGGCGACGTCGTCCGGGGTGAGCAGCACGAGCGCCGCCTGCGCCTGCGACAGCGCCTTCTCGATGACCGCGCCGAGGAACGGCGCGGTCCCCCCGGTGGCCCGTACCAGCCGCTCCCACTCCAGCGGGCGCAGGTCGAGCCGGCGCAGCAGCCCGAACATCGCCGTGCGGACCTCCTCGTCGCGGCCGTGCACGACGAAAACGCTGCGGCTGCGGCCGTAGTCCGCGCGCGCCGCCTCCTGCTCGGCGGACGGCCGGGGCTGCTGCGGGGTGTTGTAGACGTTGTACCCGAAGCCGCTGTTCTCGCCGCCGAAGACGTTCTGGTTGTTGTCGCCGAAGGTGTGGCCCTGGCTCATGGTCACTTCCCTGTCTTTCCCGATGAACCGCCGTTCGGCGGCTGGTAGTTGTAGCCGAAGTCGCTGTTCTGGCCGCCGAAGACGTTCTGGCTGTTGTCGCCCAGCAGGATGTTGGTCTGCGCGCGGTCGTGCTCGGCGAGGTCCACGTCGTGCTCGTCGAGGAACGCGCGGACGTTCTGGAGCAGACGGCGCTCGATGACCTGCATGTACTTCACCGCGTCGGACTGCTGGAAGAAGTGGTGGTAGGTCTCGCTGGTGGCCAGTTCCCTGACGCTGGTCAGCGCGCCGCAGTTGAGCCAGCGGTTGGCGTAGCGGCCGAGCCGGAACTCGCTGGTGTCCGTCACCCGGTCCGCCAGGAACGCCGCGGCAGTGGCCCGCCTGGCTTTCCTGGCCCGCCAGGGCCGGATCCACTGGACAGCCCACGTCGGCAGGAACCGCTCCGGAACCAGCCGCAGCGGCAGCAGCCACAGAGCCACCCACCAGCGCACCAAGGTCGTGAACATGTCCCACACCACCCGCACCGCCAGTCGCCAGTCGATGGCGCCGGGCAGCTGGTCCACGAGATGGAAGTCCTCCACGAGCGGCCCGAGCACATAGGTGTAGAACTCGGTGTGCAGCGTGTTGCCCTTGATGTCGAACCCGACAAAGACCGAGGTCACCAGCTCCTCGTTCCACGACCCGACGCGCACGCACAGGTATTCGCGGGCCGCGTCGTAGTCCTCCCGCCAGTGGATGCCTGGCAGGTCGTCCATGCTGGGCAGTTCGGACCAGCCGACGCCGGTGGAGCGGTCGTTGGTGCGGATCGCGGTGGTGTAGCGGCGCTGCTCGACGGTCAGCCCGTCGATCCGCTCGTCGGGGCGGGCCTCGTCGCGCAGATCGGCGGTCATCCGGGCGGCGACCTGGCTGGTGATCTCGTGCACGGTGAACGGGATGACCCGCCTGCGCTCGATGGTGTCGAGGTCGGGCGGTGACCCGTCCTCGCTCTTGCGCGCCATGATCCGGGTCTTCGGGGAGCCGAGCAGCAACTGCGCGTTGGACCAGTCGCGCAGCGGCAGGCCCGCGCCGACGAAGGGCCGGTAGCCGCCGTAGAAGACCAGTCCGCTGCGGCTGGCCTGCTCGTGGTCGATCTTGCGGCCGAGTTCGGCGGTCAGCTGGGTGTGCGACGGGCAGGCGCCGTCGAAGCCGCCGTCCGGGCCGCTCTCCCTCAGCCGGGTCATCAGGATGTGCAGGGTGACGATCCGGCGCAGGTAGGCCGCCGCCCACGGCACCCAGCACAGCACGATGACGCCGAGGAACGGGTTGAGCACCCCGTTGCTCAGCAGCAGGAGGACCGTGACCGCCGCGCCGGCCGTGATCCCCCACTGGATGCGGCGCAGCCGGCGCGCGGCGAGGGCGTGGGCGAGGACCGACACGGCGTCGTAGCCGTAGGAGGGCGCGACGACCCGGAAACGCCTGTGGAGCAGTTCCCGGATGACGGTGCGCCGGTAGCCGGGATCGAGGTAGGTGCCCGCTGAAAGCAGCCGGGTGGCCCTGGTGCACGCGTACTCGCGATGCTCCTGCGGCTCCTGCGGCGCCGGGCCGCGAGGATGGGCGTGAAGTGCCTGTGTTGCCATGGTGATTCAGCGCTCCGCTCATGCGGACGCACCCCTCCGGGCACGCCCGGGTGGGTGTCAGTCGTTCTTGGTGGCCGTGCCGCTGGTGATCACGCCGCCGTGGACGGTGTAGGTGGCGTCGTACGAGTGCGTCGTGCCGTCCGTCTGAAGGGCCTCGATGGTCAGCCGCACCTTGGCGCCCGTCACGGACACGATGCCGATGGTGTCCCGCTCGGTGGTGACGTAGCCCGAGACGAAGCTGTCGTAGCTGGAGTCGAGGTTCTTGCCGCCGAGGGCCCAGGCGGTCTGGTAGTCGCGGGCGTCGATCGCCGCGAAGTAGGCGGTGACGACATCGCGCGGTCCGCCGGTCGCGCTCACGGTCGGGGCGCTGGCAGCGGTGTCCGTCGGGTTGGCGTAGCCGCCGTCCCTGTAGCCGTCTGTCGCGGTCGCCTCGGGAGTGCTGTAGGCGTCCGGTGTACTGGTGTCGTCGTACGGCCATGAGGGCGCCGTCGTCGCGGCCGCCTGGGTCGGCTGGTCAGCTGTGCCTCCGCTGTCCGAGCCCGAGGTGCCCGAGCCGTAGTAGCCCGAGCCCGAGCCTGAACCCGCATCGCCGGCCAGGCCGCCGATCAGGGCCACGATCACGGCGAACAGCAGGGGCGTGGCGATGACCACGAGCCCCCAGGTACGGGCGGGGCCGCCCGGCGGTATCAGCCCCGGGGCGCGGTAGGAGGGCGGCGCGCGGTGGGTGGACAGCGGGTCGGGACGCTCGGCGGGCGGCGTCAGCCCTGGGTGGGTCATGGGGTTCTCCAGCGGTCACGGCAGTGCACCGCGCCCGCCCCGGCCGCCCTCGCGGCGGTCCGTACGCTACGTGCGTACGCGACGGGTCCGCCGTGGGCCAGCGGTGAACAGGGGGGCGCGGAAAGGCGGTTGACGCCTCCGATGCGACCAGCGCCGCCGCTTCCGTGGCCAGAACCGATCTGCTTCCGATCCGCTTCCGGCCCGCTCCGGAGCCGTTCGGGCCGTCTGGCCCGGCGTCCGCGCCCCAGGCGTAGAAGAACTCCCCGCCCGCCGCCGTGACGTCACCGGATCCGGCCATCGACTCCCGTACGCCCCCTGCAGGGGGTTGATTCACCGCGCCCGGGGCCGGTGGTGTGAAGTTCGGTCGTGTTGCCCAAACGGTGGTAGACCGGCCTCAGGTCCAGGGTCGACTTCATCGTGCGGAAGGTGCGTTCGGCTTCCAACAAGTTCTTGCAGCCGAGCGCCGCGTCCTCGGCGGACAGGTCGGGATCGCTGGTGGCCAGCAGGTATGCCGTCGAGGCGGGTGTCGGCGGCGACCTTCGGACGCAACCCAGGCGCCGGCATCCACGGGCACGGCATCGCCCCGGACGTCTGCCCTGCCGCCGCTGAGCCCAGATGACGACCTTGCCCCAAACCCTCCGGGCAGGGAGCTGCAAAAGCGGCTCGCGACGGAGACGGCAGGTCCTGCGACCCGGCTGCTGGCTCAGCTCCTGCGACGTCCGCCGCCGGGGACTCGCGGCGCAAGGGTCTGGCCGGGGAGCGACGTGTGGGCGGCATCGCCCGACACCGACAGGCCTGGCTCGCGGCCTGAACACCATCAGGCACCAAGGAGCCTGCGGCCGTTGTGGCTTCGCAAGTGCGGTCCGTTGCCGTCCAATGCAATCCCGAGCAGGCTCGCTCTCCGCTGACCGCGGTCTCGTACGTCGGTGGGTACGGTCGAGCGCGTGGGCGCCGACTCGTCGGCCTCTTCGTCTGCATGTACTACGGAGCCCTCCGCCGCGCTGAGGCTGTCGGCCTGACCGCGGCAGACCTGAGGCTGCCGGAGGCCGGCCGGGGGACAGCGCTGCTGAACCGGACGCGCCCCAGTGTCGGCAAGCAGTGGACTGATTCCGGGGAAACCCATGACGACCGAGGCCTCAAGAACCGGCCGGCGGAAGAAGCGCGCCTCGTGCCGGTTCCTCCCCAGCTGGTCGCCCTTTTGCGGCAGCACCTCAACACGTTCGGTACCGCTCAGGACGGGCGCCTTTTCACGAACGAGCGTGGGGGAGTGGTCGGCTCTTCGTACTCGCGCGTGTGGCAGGAGGCCCGAACGCTGGCGCTCCCGCCGCCCGCGGTTGCCTCGCCCGTTGCTGCCCGGCCATACGACCTCCGGCACTCGGCACTGTCGACGTGGCTCAAATCCGGCGTGGACCCGACAGAGGTCGCCGAACGTGCGGGCAACAGTGTTGAGGTGCTGCTGAGCCGCTACGCCAAATGCATTGATGGTCGGCAGGAAATCGCCAACCGCAAGATCGAAGAGTTGTTGCGCGAATACGAATGACGAGGCACATAGCCATTTGCCCCTGGTCCACGTGCGGGCCGGGGACTTCGCTGTGTCCTGGCTGCAGGGAGTCGGCGGCTGGTCGACGTCCGGGGATCACCAAATTCTTGGTCATGTGCCCACCGGAAAACTGTCTGCGGTATGAGCTCACTGAGCGGGGAAGGTGAGCCGCAGAACGATCTCGCCGTCGTCGATCTCCCCGGTGGGCTCGAACCCGAACTTCTGGTAGAAGGGCCACGGTTCGCCGTCGCCGGGATCGTAGCTGGTCAGCAGCTCGGTGGCGCCGTCCGCGCGAACCAGGGCGGCGATCTGGGTGAGCGTCTCTCGGCCGATCCCTCGTCTCTGGTGCCGCTTGTCGACGAGGAGGCGCCAGATGAAGTGTCGCCCTTCGTAAGGACCAGCCGGCGGCTTCCACGACAGCATCACGAAGCCGACTGGCTCGTCGCCGATGTACACGGCGCGGTACCAGGGATTGGTCTCTGGTTTCTTTGTCGCCTCCTTGAGCGACTTGGACACGGAGGCGACGAACTGCTTCTGGTCGCGTCGGACGCGGAGGGCACGGACGGCATCCCGGTTGTCGTCGGTGATCTCGCGCAGGTGCACGCCTGGGGACCTCATGCCACACGCCTTCCTGCATCCGGCGGCTGCGCCGTCCGGGCCGACGTGAAGAGCCGCCGCCGTGCGGCAGTGCACGCAATATCAAGGACGTCGAGTGGGACGTCTTCGCAGCGTATTCGACGCAGCGGATCTGGGGCGGGACTGGCACGCCGGGCTGTGTCCGCTCCGAGACGGCTGCTCTGACCTGGGCAGACGCTTCAAGATCCTTTCCGCGAATAGTCCACAGACCGCGTCATAGAGCCGCTTCGAGCGGCATACGGCTGCACATACGCGAAGACCCCGGCCTCGGGGTTCTCGCTGGTGACGGGGTCTTTGAGCACCTCATACAGGGTGCCTCCGGCAGGATTCGAACCCGCGCACACGGCTCCGGAGTGATTGCGCTGATCACCCTGTATAGGTCTCTGACCTGCGGCGGAGTTCGTCAGAGGGCGTCAGCGGCTCAGACTGTGTCGGAGGTGTGTCGGGCACCCATCGTGCGTAGGACGCGACCCCCTGCCGAAACGTGTCAGCGCTTGAAAGAGTTCTTGGTCCTCTCCTTCGCGTCCCCCATCTTGCCCTGCGCTTCGAGAGCGTCCTTGTGTACCGCGTGGGCCGCCTTTCGTAAGGTCTTTCCGACAATCTGTTCGGCCTTTGCCTTGGCTTTCTCTCCGGCACTCATCTCAGTACCTCCGCGCTCACTGGCCGAGTGCCCTTGAGGCAGGGGTCGAAGGTCAGCCAGCCCGCGATCAGCACTGCGAAGACAATCCAACGGCTCTCCAGGCGTGCACGGTTTGCCGCCATAAGCCTGGAATCTGGTATGTCGCCGCCGGGCACTCATGCGTCACCCGACGCGTTGGCCTACATGTGACATGGCGCCGTTGAGACAGCATCGACCGGTTGTCACCGACTGCTGTCCGATTAACGATCCGTTCATGCACCTCAGAACCATGAAGCGGACCCTGCTCGTGCTGGGTCTGAGCACGGCCCTCGCCGGAGCCACGGCCCTGCCCGCCACGGCCGGCACGGGCACCGCGAACACCGCCACCGCGACTCAGTGGCAGCCGATGGGCCCCAACGCCAGCGGCGGCCATCTCGCGTTCACCCCGGCTATGCCGTCCCGCGTCTACGTGCTGCCCGACCGGGGCATGCGCATCGACCGGAGCGACGACCACGGTATGACGTGGCAGCCGCAGGCCAAGTTCGGAATTCCCAATGGTGTGGGAATGCGGCTGGCGGCCGATCCCCACGACCCCGACGTCGTCTATGTGGCGGGAAGGGCACTGGGCAGTGGACAGGGCTTCCTGCTGCGCAGCGACGACGGCGCCCGGACGTTCCATACCGTGGTGGACAGCCCCACCGAAATCTCCGATGTCGCGGTGTCGCCTTCAGGACGGTACGTCTTCGCGGCCGGTGACGCAGGGGTCTTCGTCAGTTCGGACCACGGCCTGAACTGGCAGCAGGTCCCCGGCTCACCGAGCGGAGCGACCCGGCTCGCACTCGATGACCACGACCTGTTCGTCGGCACCGGCAAGGGGATCCACCTCATCGAGGACGCACTCGGGAACGCCGGACCGGCGCAGAAGCTGCCGACGCCCCGTGATCTCTCGGTGGATCACCTGTCGGCCCAAGGGTCGGTCCTGGTGGCCTCGAACATCTTTCAGGGCACGGTGTTCTCCACAGACCATGGCCGCAACTGGACCCAGCTGAACGGGCCTTGGGGGGAGCAGGACGCGATCCTCTACACCGGGCTGACCGCGACCGGCGAGCTCCAGGTGCAGACGGTCGCGGGGGCGGCCGACGGATCGGGCGCGAAGAACCTGTGGGTGAGCCGCGATCTCGGCCGGACGTGGACCCCCAAGCCGGCAGCGACCAAAACGCTCGACGCCTACACCGACACCGGCAGCTTCCCGGACCGACCGCAAGAGCAGGTCATCGCGGCTGCCGCAGGGATCTACACGACTTCGAACTCGGTTCGCTTCCGGCGCATCGGCGCGCCTGACGCCGAGGTCGACTCGCTGGCTGTCTCGGGCTCCGCCCTCATCGCCGGCACGGCCACCACGGGCAGCTACCGTTCCACGGCACCCCTGACCAAGAACCTTCAGCAGGGCTACCAGGAATGGGGGTGGACAGGGCAGCGTATCGACACCATCGGCAACCAAATCGAAGCGCTGGCTACCGTACCGGGCGAGAAGGGAGGGGTGCTGAGGACGCGCGGCGGCCTTTGCATGACCGACTGCTTCGCCTTGGAGCGCTCAACCGACGGCGGGGCCACCTGGCGGACGCTGGCCCAGGTCCCCGGCGGGGCGTCATTCTCGGTGGCCGTCGACCCCCGTGATACGTCGAAGATCTACGCCGCGTCCACGTTCCCGGCCGTAGGCGTGTATGCCAGCCAGGACGGCGGTGCGACCTTCCAATTGCACCAGTTCCAGGAGCTGCAGGGCGTGGCGTCGGTTGCCGTCGACCGCCGGGCCGACGGTGGTTTGTGGATCGGTGATGTGACCGGCCTCTACCACAGCACCGATTCCGGCTCGACCGGGGTCAAGGTGTTCGACGGGCAGGTCAACCGGGTTGCGGTCGACCCCACCGATCCCAACCACATCGTGGTCGTCGGGGACGGCATGATCAAGGTGAGCCACGACGGCGGCGCATCGTTCAGCGACGCTACGGGAATTCCCGAACTGACCTACGACGACGTCGCCTTCGCCCCGGACGGGACGCTGTTCGCTGGGTCGCGCGACCTGTCCGAGCCTGGTCAGGGCGTGTTCCGCAGCGACGACGGTGGCAGCCACTGGAGCAACCGTGTCTCCGAGCAGCTCCTCGACCCTGACGTGCACTCGGTGCTGGTCTCTCCCGACGGTCACTGGCTGTTCGCGGGCACAGGGAGCGGCGTGTACCGGCTGCTGCTGAGCTGACGTACCCCGCGACCATCGAGCGCGCCGGGCCCCTGGCTCTGATGCACCATCGGGTGACATCTTGACCTGCCCCACCATTTGGGCTCCAGGCTCGGTGGCTAACCGGCAGCCGGGATGGTGTCGTTCTCGGAGAGTAGTTCGTACTCGATGGGGGTGC
>NZ_JBEXYL010000166.1:0-11540 GCF_040630895.1 Streptomyces sp. NPDC005728 | reverse complement strand
CCCGTGACCGCGCCGGTCACGGGGGCCTCGGTGCATTCTGGAAGCGTCCCGGAAGGTGTTGACCAGCGGGAACCACCCCGGATAACTTCATTATACGGATTGTTGATTCCGCAGAGCGGAAATATGGAGGGTGTGGGATGGGTCAGGGCCAGCAGGAGAAGGTGGCGACGAGCCTCGCGGGCGCCGTCAGCGAGGAGATCAGCGCCTCCCTCGCGCCGGTCGACGCGGAACTGGAGCGCCGCTACCCCGGGGACCCCGGCACCCGGCAGCCCGTCCACACCGTGTACGTCCCCGGCGACGCCTTCGACGCCGACACCATCCGCTCCTGGGGCGACCAGGCTCTCGCCGCCCTCGACGAACACGCCCCGGACGCGGCCTCGTTCGCGGCCGTCCTCGGCCTGTCCGACGACCTCGCGGAGCCCGTCTACTCCCGCGTCCGCGCCAAGCTGGAGCGCGAGCCGATCGAGGATCTGCGCGTCGATTTCGAGGACGGCTACGGCCCCCGCCCGGACGGCGAGGAGGACGCGACGGCCGCCCGCGCCGCCCGTCTGATCGCCGAGGCGTACAAGAGCGGCACCGCGGCCCCGTACATGGGCATCCGCATGAAGTGCATGGAGGCCGCGGTGCGCGACCGCGGCATCCGCACCCTCGACGTCTTCCTCACCGGCCTGATCGAGTCGGGCGGCCTGCCCGAGGGCCTGGTGCTGACCCTGCCGAAGGTGACGTACGCCGAGCAGGTCACCGCGTTCGCGCGCCTGCTGGAGGCCTTCGAGAAGGTCCACGGCCTGGCGGCCGGCCGCCTCGGCTTCGAGATCCAGGTCGAGACCAGCCAGTCCATCCTGGCCACTGACGGCACCGCCACCGTCGCCCGCATGATCCAGGCCGCCGAGGGCCGCGCCACCGGCCTGCACTACGGCACCTTCGACTACAGCGCCTGCCTCGGCGTGTCCGCCGCCTACCAGGCCAGCGACCACCCCGCCGCCGACCACGCCAAGGCGATCATGCAGGTTGCCGCCGCGGGCACCGGCGTACGCGTCTCGGACGGCTCGACCAACGTCCTGCCCGTCGGCCCGACCGAGAAGGTCCACGACGCCTGGCGCCTGCACTACGGCCTCACCCGGCGCGCCCTCGCCCGTGCCTACTACCAGGGCTGGGACATGCACCCCGGCCACATCCCGACCCGCTACGCCGCCGTCTTCGCCTTCTACCGCGAGGGTTTCGAGCAGGCGGCCGCCCGCCTCGCCCGCTACGCCAACCGCGCGGGCGGCGACGTCATGGACGAGCCCGCCACCGCCAAGGCCCTCAGCGGCTACCTGCTGCGCGGCCTGGACTGCGGCGCCCTCGACATCGCCGAGGTCGCCCGGCTCACCGGCCTGACCCGGACCGACCTGGAGGGCTTCGCCGCCCCCCGGCGCGGCGACCTGACGGCCTCCGCGAAGTAGCGGACCTGTCACAGCCCCGGCCGCCGGCTTGAGCCGTCATCACCGCCCCGTACCCTGGACGCCATTCATCGAACACGGCGGACGAGGAACGGGGCGGCAGTGTCTTCGGGGGAGTACGGACCTGACGGGCGCGGACCGGCGCCGCAAGGGGACGGCGGGCGGGCCGGGTACGGCGACGTGGGCGGGGCCGGGCGGCTGCTTGCCGGGCGGTACCGGGTCGTCGCCCGGCTCGGGCGCGGCGGTATGGGCGTGGTGTGGCGGGCGGTGGACGAGGTCCTCGGCCGGGAGGTCGCGGTCAAGGAACTGCGCACCTACACGGACGCGGCCGGACCCGAACTGTCGGAGCTGCGGGTGCGGATGCAGCGCGAGGCACGCGCCGCCGCCCGCGTCCGCCATCCCGGCGTGGTCGCCGTGCACGACATCGCCGAGGTCGACGGGCGCCCGCTGATCGTCATGGAACTGGTCGACGGGCCCTCTCTCGACGACGTCCTGCGCGAGCGCGGCACGATGGATCCCTACGAGACGGCCCGGATCGGCGCCGAGGTGATGGACGCGCTGGCCGCCGCCCACCGGGCCGGTGTCCTGCACCGAGACGTCAAGCCCGGCAACATCCTGCTGGACCGCTCGGGCCGCGTCGTTCTCACGGACTTCGGCATCGCCACCATGGACGACCCGGGCGACGGGTCGGCCACCCACCTCACCCGCAGCGGCGAACTCGTCGGCTCCCTGGACTACTTGGCGCCCGAGCGCGCGCAGGGCGCCGACCCCGGCCCGGCCTCCGACGTGTGGGCCCTCGGCGCCACGTTGTACGCGGCCGTCGAGGGATCCTCGCCGTTCCGCCGCACGTCCACGTACTCCACGCTCACCGCGATCGTGGCCGACCCCCTTCCCGAGCCCCGCCGTGCGGGCCCGCTGGCTCCCGTACTCCAGCGCCTGCTGGACAAGCGTCCGGACGGGCGTCCGGACGCGGAAGAGGCCCGTGAGCTGCTGCGCGAGACGGCGGCGACAAGGCCGCCGGACAGTCCGACGGCCGCTTTGCGCGCAGCTCCGGCACGCGGCCCCGAGCCGACGGAACGCAGCGTGCCGCAGAGGCCACCGGGCTTCGGCCCGCCGGCCATGGGCCACGGCGTCCCGCCGACGCACGCCGTGGGAGAGGGCTTGCCCGCCGGGCAGGCATCACGGACGCACGCTGCGGGAGAGGGCTCGGTCGCGGGGCAGCCGACGTATGCCGTGGGGCAGGGCTCGGCCGCCGAGGAGGGGTCGCGGACGCATGCCGTGGGGCAGGGCTCGGCCGCCGAGGAGGGGTCGCGGACGCATGCCGTGGTGTCGGGCTCGCCCGGTGGGCAGGTGCCCCAGGCGTACGGCCGCGGTGGCGCCGGGGCACCGTACGCCGGCGCTCCCACCAGCCCCATGGGCACCCCGACCGCCGCGCCCCGCCGCAAGGGCCGCGCCCTGCTCGCCGCCGTCGCCGTCACGGTCGTACTCGCCGTGGTTGGGGTCACCGTCGCCCTGCTGAACAACAAGGGGGAGTCCGAGTCGGACGCCGCGCCCGCAGGATCCCGTACCGAGGCCGGTGCCACCGGCCGTGCCGACACCGAATGGTCCGCGCAGCCGAAGCCCTCGGGCCGGGGCACCGGGAAGAGCGCCGCACCCAGTGCGAAGGCGAGCCGCGCGAGCGGTGACCAGCCCTCCCACCGAGCGTCCGCCTCCGCCCCGGCCAAGGCCTCCAGCAGCCCTACGCGGGGCGGAGGCACACCGGGCGGCGGTACCGGCGGCACGACCGGCGCGGCCCCAGCCTGTCAGCCGATCGGCGGCGGCAAGTACAACTGCCAGGTCTGGCGCGCCGCGAAGTCCTACACCGCCTCCGGCGCCGAGGCGGGCGTCCTCGACGCGGGCACCAACTACTTCTTCTGCCAGACGAACCTGGGCCGCCGGGAGACCTACGGCCGGTGGACCAACGTCTGGTGGGCAAGGACCGACGACGACAGCGGCAACACCGGCGTCTACGTCAGCGACGTCTACCTCAAGGGCGGCGGCAACGACGAACCGGTACCGGGGCTCCCCGCCTGCTGACCGGCGACGTACGGCTCGAACCCGGACTCCGTCACCCACCGGTGTTCCGCGAACAGCCGTGTGCCCCGCGCGCACACGGCGACGTCCGCGCGGGCCCGCGCGCAGAACTCCTCCGGGGTCGCGCCGAGCAGTTCCCTCAACGGGGCGGATGCTGCGAGGAGTTCGGTCAGCAGGGTGTGCTGGCCCGGATGGCTGCGCGGCGCACCGGCGCCGTTGTCCAGCACTCCGTGCTGGTTTATGTACGCGTACACCCCGGGCAGGACCCGACCGTCCGCCAGCTCGATGCGTACGTCCGGTGCGGGCAGCCAGGCCCGGCGGAAGTTGCCGTCGGGCAGCGCCGTGCCCTCGCTGGCGTCGATCACGTGCAGTTGCCGCGGGTCCAGCCAGAGGACGAACAACTCCCGTAAGGAGCGGGGGGACTTGACCGGTGAGGCGGAGACGTAGCCCAGGCGGCTGACGTGCGCCGAGACGCCCACGTCGACCCCGTGCACCCGGGCCCGCACCATCGGCAGCGGGGATTCGATCCCGAACTCCGCCATCTTGTGGCGCAGTTGGCCGGGACAGGCGTTGGAGCCGACCGCGAGGACCGGCATCCGGTCGTCGTACACCAGGCGTTCGAGCGGCAGCATCCGGTCGCCGTGCAGCAGCCCGGAGTCGGCCGGCCAGGCGCCCGGATAGAGCAGCGGATGGTCGCGGGGTGCCTCGGCGAGACCCAGTTCCTCCAGGGTGCGGCCGGTCATGGGCGGCTCACCCGGCGGGCGGCAGCTCGCCGGAGCCGCGGGTGATCAGCCGGGTCGGCAGCTCGATGCGCTCCGGTTCGAGGAGGGTGCCGTCCAGCTGGCGGAAGAGGCGCTCGGCGGCGGTCCGCCCGAGCGCGGCCGCGTCCTGGGCGACGACCGTGACGCCCGGCCGGAGCAGATCGGCCAGCTCGATGTCGTCGAAGCCGACGAGGGCGACCTGACGGGACTGCTCGGCGAGGACGCGGATCACGGTGACCGTCACCCGGTTGTTGCCCGCGAAGATCGCGGTGACGGGGGCGGGCCCGGAGAGCATCTCCTCGGCGGCCCGGCGCACCCGCACCGGATCCGTCGCCCCGAGGGACATCCACTGCTCCTCGACGGGTATCCCCGCGTCCTCCATGGCGGCCCGGTAGCCGCGCAGCCGCTCGGCCGCGGTGTGGATGCGGGGCATGTCGCCGACGAACCCGATCCGGCGGTGGCCGTGCGCGATCAGATGGGCGACGCCGTCGCGGGCACCGCCGTAGTTGTCGGACAGGACGACGTCGGCGTCGATCTTCCCGGCGGGACGGTCCACGAACACGGTGGCCACCCCCGCGCGGATCTCCGGCTCCAGGTACCGGTGGTCGTCACCGGCCGGAATCACCACGAGACCGTCCACCCGCCGTGCGCACAGGGCAAGCGCCAGCTCCTGCTCCCGCTCCGGGTCCTCGGCGCTGGAGCCGTTGATCAGCAGCGCGCCGTGGGCCCGGGCCACCTCCTCGACCGCGCGGCTCAGCGGGCCGTAGAAGGGGTCGGCGAGGTCTTCCAGGACCAGGCCGATGCTGGCCGTACGGCCCTTGCGCAGGACCCGTGCGCTGTCGTTGCGGCGGAAGCCGAGCGCGTCGATCGCCTCCTGGACGCGGCGTTCGGTGTCCGGGGTGACGCCGGGTTCGCCGTTGACCACCCGGGACACCGTCTTCAGCCCGACCCCGGCCCGCGCGGCCACGTCCTTCATCGTGGGACGGTTGCCGTAACGGGTCCCGGAGAGGTGGTCTGCATGGTGGTCGGCGCGGCGGGTGCTCTCGGGCACGATGCGGGGTCCTGTCCTGTCGTCCGTGGTGTCCACGGGGGTGGTGCGGCGATCCGTGGTCTGTACGAGGATGTGGCGTCGAGCATAGAGCCTGGACAACGTTGTCAGATGCGAGAGAGACTGTCCACCGCTGTTTCCGGCCTGCGCCCCCACCGCTTGACCGGCCTGCCTCTTTCTGGTTTTTCAAGCTTCAACGGGGAGATCTGACTCTGATGCACACCGACCTCGTGGCGGCCCTGGACATCGGCGGCACCAAGATCGCCGGCGCGCTGGTGGACGGTCACGGACGGATCCAGGCACGCGCACAGCGCGCGACGCCCGCGCAACAGGACGGCGAAACGGTCATGCGGGCCGTCGAGGAGGTGCTCGGCGACCTCGCCGGGTCGCCCCTGTGGGGACGCGCCGACTCGATCGGTATCGGCAGCGCGGGCCCGGTGGACGCCTCGGCGGGTACCGTCAGCCCCGTGAACGTGCCGGGCTGGCGTGACTTCCCGCTGGTCGAGCGGGTACGCGCGGCCGGCGGGGGCCGGCCGGTCGAGCTGATCGGCGACGGGGTGGCGATCACCGCAGCCGAGCACTGGCAGGGCGCCGCCCGCGGCCACGACAACGCGCTTTGCATGGTGGTCTCCACGGGCGTCGGCGGCGGTCTGGTCCTGGGCGGCCGGCTGCATCCCGGCCCGACCGGCAATGCCGGGCACATCGGGCACATCAGCGTCGATCTGGACGGCGACCTGTGTCCGTGCGGCTCGCGCGGCTGCGTCGAGCGCATCGCGAGCGGCCCCAACATCGCCCGCCGCGCCCTGGAGCAGGGCTGGCGGCCGGGCCCGGACGGTGACACCTCCGCCGCGGCGGTGGCCGCCGCCGCCCGGGAGGGCGACCCCGTCGCCGTGGCCTCCTTCGAGCGGGCCGCGCAGGCCCTGGCCGCAGGGATCGCGGCCACCGCGACCCTCGTGGAGATCGACATCGCGGTGATCGGCGGCGGCGTCGGCAAGGCCGGCGACATCCTCTTCACGCCCCTGCGCAAGGCTCTCGCCGACTACGCGACCCTCTCCTTCGTCCAACGGCTGACGGTCACGCCCGCCCAGATGGGCACGGACGCGGGCCTGGTCGGCGCCGCCGCGGCCGCGCTGGCCCGGAGGCCGGACGCGACCGCGGCCGGGGTGTGAGGGCCGGGCTCAGCAGGTGAGCCGGGCATCCGCCCAGTCCGCGTGGTCCGAGTCGATGCCGTCTCCGCCGTCGGTGACGACGAGGCGGACCACTTGCGCGCCGGTGACGTCGGCGGTGAGCGGCTGGGCGGGCTGCGCGTTGGTCAGCACGCCCGTCGAGGCGACCTTGCCGCCGTCCGCCCAGATCTCGAAGCCGACGGTGCCCTTCGTGCCCTTCTCGTCGTCCACGCCGACGTCCGCGGTGACCTTCGAGCAGGCCGTGCCGGTGTAGAAGGAGACCTCGCTCTCCGCGTGGACGCCGAGCCCCTTGGCGTACACCACGCCGCCCAGGGTGATCGGGTGGCCGTCGCCCGCGTCGCTCTCCCCGTTGCTGGTGTCGCGCTCGACCGGCCCCCAGCCGCTGGTCGCGGACAGCATCGGCAGGTCACTGAAGTACGACGTCCCGGTGGGCGGCGGCAGCACGACCGTCGCGGTCAGCGGGACGGTACTGGTGACGCTGTCGCCGGCGGGCGAGCGGTAACTCGCCTTGAGGGAGAGGCCGTACGATCCCGTCGGCGTCCCCGCCGGGGCGGTCACCGTCCAGTCGGTGCGCAGGGACGTGCCGGTGGGGAGGGCGGCGGCCGTGGTCGCCGAGGCCGCGCGCACGGTCCAGCCGGCCGGGCCGGTCAGGGACACGGACACCCGGCGCGCGGGCGTCCGGCCGAGGTCGGTGACGCCGGTGGTCAGCGTGGCGGGGACGGCCGCCTTCACGAAGGGGCTCCCGTCCAGGCGGAGCTCCGCGGCGGGCGGGTTGGCGGCCCAGTCCGGGTCGGCCGAGACCCGCAACAGCACCGTGCCGTGGGCCGGGACGGTGGCCGCGAGGGTGCCCGCGGTGTTGAAACTGCGGTGCTGCCACAGGTCGCGCAGGGTGTAGGCGGGGGCGTCGGGCAGGCCGACGGCGCTCGCGGTCGTGGCGATCCGCTGGGCGGTGCCGGACTCGTTGAAGAGGGCGACCGCGCGGCTGCCGTCCTGCATCTCCTTGGCGACGACCCAGCGCCCGCCCGCGGAGGACACGACGGTGCCCTGCTGGCCCAGCGGGTCCTGGTCGACGGCGATGACCTCCTTGTTGTCCAGGATGTCGAAGGTCGCCTGGGTGGCCTTGCGCAGGTCGGTCCCGATGAGCAGGGGTGCGGCCATGACCGACCAGAGGGAGAAGTGGGAGCGGTACTCGGTGTCCGTCATGCCGCCGTTGCCGACCTCCAGCATGTCGGGGTCGTTCCAGTGGCCGGGGCCCGCGTGCGGAGCGAGGGGCAGGTTCTGCTTGAGGATCGACAGCATCGAACCCCAGCTGTCGCTGATGTCACCGGTGGTCCGCCACAGGTGGCCGTCGTCCGCCGCCCACTCCCAGGGCTTGTTCTCGCCCCACTCGCAGATGCTGTAGACGATCGGCCGGCCGGTCGCCCTGAGCGCGTCCCGCATGGTCCGGTAGCGCAGTTTGGCGTCCACGCCGAGGTTGTTGCAGTTGTCGTACTTGAGGTAGTCCACGCCCCAGTCGGCGAACTGCTGCGCGTCGCTGTACTCGTGGCCGAGCGCCCCTGGGAAGCCCGCGCTGTTGCAGGTCTTGAAGCCGGCGCTGGTGTAGATGCCGAGCTTGAGGCCCTTGGCGTGGACGTAGTCGGCGACGGCCTTGATCCCGTTCGGGAAGCGGGCCGAGTCCGGCACCAGCTTGCCGTCGGCGTCCCGGTCGGGCAGGGCCCAGCAGTCGTCGAGGTTCACGTACTGGTAGCCGGCGTCCTTCAGCCCCTTGTCCACGAAGAGGTCCGCGATCCCCTTGACCATGGCTTCGTTGAAGTCGGCACGGCAGTGGGTGGAGTTCCAGTTGTTGAAGCCCATGGGCGGGGTGAGCGCGAGGCCGTCGGCCAGGGAGGGCGTGGCGAGGGGGTGCCGGGTGGGTGCGGCGACGGCCGGTGCGGCCAGGCCTGCCGCGCACAGCAGCCCTGCGGTGAGCGCTCCGGCCAGTCTTCGGAGCGTGGTGCGGGTGTGAGGGTGACGCATCGTCGACGTTCCTCCGACTCGCGAAAGGTGGCATGGCATGTACGGGTCACCGGTGCGCGTTTACGGTAGGACGTGTCGGACTGTGTTGGAAGAGGTGTGCCCCAGGTTGTTCGACACCCCGTCACATCCCTTGACGGCAGGAGATGGCAAGGGTGGTCGAAGGTCCGGATGTTCGATTGTGTGGGTTCGCCCGGCCGCTCGGCCTCCTGGCGGCCTCAGCGGAACTCGTGCACGACCTCGATCGGGCCGACGATGTGGGCGTTGAACTCGTCCAGTTCCTCGGCGGGGACCCACAGCTCCAGGATCGTCCGGCCGCCGGCCTGCTGCACCGGATAGCGGGCGAGGAACCCCGCGTCGACCTCGAAGCGGGTCACGAAGCCGGCGCCGTCGTGCTTCACGTTCCAGTCCCGGGCGATCCTGATCGCGTAGTCCTCGTTGAGCACCGGGTAGAAGATCGGCTGCTCGGGCAGCCGCGGCGGCCACGCCCTCCACTCCAGCTCCCGGACCAGGTCCAGCTCCACGGGCCCGGTGGGGCGCCAGAGGGTCGTCGTCGGGCGGGTGCTGGTCATGGCCGTCTTTCTCCTGGTCATGGGCTGCCGACCGGCGGCAGGCGGGGTCCGGACACTACCCGCACGGTGATCGCCGCGGCCACGGGGTTTCGCGGTGACGGCCGCTCCCGGACACTGCGCCCATGGGGCCGGGACGACCAGGAGAACGGGCGCCGCCGAACCGGAGCACGGTCGACCTGAAGAACGGGATCGCCGTGATCCGCGTGACCCCCGGCGGGTTCCGCAGTTGATCCCGGCATGAAGAAGCGCAGCATGCTCGCCATCGCCACCCTCGCCACCGGATTCGTCGTGGCGGCCGTCACCCCGTCCCATGCGGCCGACAAGGGATCCGCAGGCTCCCACGCAACCGACAAGGCGCCTGCCGGTGACCTCAAGGTCGCCGGCACCCTCGACAAGGTCGACGACCTGGCCGGCCGGGACGGCCTCGTCCTGACCGACCACGCGCTGGGTCAGCAGTAGCCCGGCCCGATGCCCGGCGCAGTGCCGGTGTCCCCGGTTCGGGGGCACCGGCACTCGCGTGTGCGCACCCTCAACTGGATGTGGTTTCCGTGGCAGGGTGGAGCGGGCAAGCCACAGGGGGCCAACAGAAGAGGGGGAGTCCGTGACCGTCGTCTGGATCAACGGCGCGTTCGGTGCGGGGAAGACCACCACCGCACGGGAACTGATCGAGCTGATCCCGAACAGCACGCTCTTCGACCCCGAGGTCATCGGTGGAGCGCTCGCGCACCTGCTGCCGCCCAAGTGCCTCGCCGAGGTCGGCGACTTTCAGGACCTGCCGATCTGGCGCCGGCTCGTGATCGACACGGCGGCCGCGATGCTCGGCGAGCTGGGCGGGACCCTGGTGGTCCCGATGACCCTGCTGCGTCAGGAGTACCGCGACGAGATCTTCGGCGGCCTCGCCGCCCGCCGGATCCCCGTACGGCATCTGCTCCTCGCCCCGGCGGAAACGATCCTGCGCGAGCGGATAGCCGGGCGGGAGATCCCGCCGGACCTGCCCGACGGCGAGATGCGGCAGCGGCAGTGGGCGTACGACCGGATCGAGCCCTACCGGGCCGCTCTGGCCGCCTGGCTCACCGCAGACGCCCACCTCGTCGACACCAGCGACCTCACCCCGTACGAGACCGCCGTCCGTATCGCCGACGCCGTCGGCAGCGGCGCCGTACCCCCCTGCGACATCGTGCAGACCCCCGAGCCCACCGCCGAGACCCTCGCCGCCGGCGTGCTCCTCTTCGACGAGCAGGACCGCGTGCTGCTCGTCGACCCCACCTACAAGCCCGGCTGGGAGTTCCCCGGCGGCGTGGTCGAGCGCGGCGAGGCTCCCGCCCGCGCCGGCATGCGCGAGGTCGCCGAGGAGACCGGGATACGACTGCGGGAGGTGCCCCGGCTGCTCGTCGTGGACTGGGAGCGGCCCGCACCTCCTGGGTACGGCGGACTGCGCCTGCTCTTCGACGGCGGTCGGCTGGACTCCGCCGAGGCGTCCGGGGTGCAGCTGCCGGGGCCGGAGCTGCGCGGCTGGCGCTTCGCCACCGAGGAGGAGGCCGCCGACATGCTGCCCCCGGTCCGCTACGAGCGGCTGCGCTGGGCGCTGCGGGCCCGGGAGCGCGGGGCCGCCGTCTATCTGGAGGCCGGTGTACCGGTCGCCGGGCAGGCTGCCTGACGGGTCGTCGGAGTCCGTCGGGGTCATGCGCCCGTGATCAGCCGGTGGCCGGGTGATCGTCCGTCGCTTTCCGAAGGGCCGTCGATGCCTTGCCCACCACCGGGTCCCCGTGCCCGAAACACGCCACGTCCACGTCGAGGGCCGCCAACCGGCCGAGGGAACGGAGGAGTTGCGGTCCCTCGAGGTTGAACCTGCCCGCTACGACCGTCCCGCCGACCGGCGAGGCCGCCACCGTGTGGCCCGTGAACAGCACACCGTCGCCGGGAAGGAACAGGGCGACGCTGCCGCCCGTGTGGCCGGGTAGGCGGATCACCCGCGCGGCGTCGCCGACGTCGAGCACATCACCGTCGGACCCGGGGGTGACGCCTCTGGGGCGCACCGGCTCGCCCTCGGGGAGGTGCTGCGACACCTCCGCGTGGATCGGCAGCTCCCAGTCCTCGAACCGCGGGACCGGGCCGGGGCGTTTCCCCCGACGAACGGCGCGTCCAGGTGATGGACCAGTACCTCGGCGCCGCTGAGCGCGGCGAACTCGGCCGCTCCGCCCGTGTGATCCTCGTGGAAGCGGGTCGGCACGATCCGCCGTACGTCCCCGGGGGGCGGCCCAGTGCCGTGATCGCGTCGGCGATCGTGCGGCCCGCGCCGATCGCCCCCGCGTCGATCAGTGTCGACTCCGCGCCGTCGTGCCAGAGACAGACCTGCCCGACGGCGAAGCGCAGGAGATGGAGGCGGGGGAGCAGGTCGACGACGTCCATGCGCCGACGGTAGGCAGCGCCCTCGCCCATGGGCGAGG
>NZ_JBEXYL010000165.1:0-11834 GCF_040630895.1 Streptomyces sp. NPDC005728 | reverse complement strand
ACGATGGCTGCACGCGCCCGAGTCCCCACCACGGAATCCATGATCAACGATCACGGCTTCACCTCGCCACCGCCAACCATGCACGAGCTCGTTAGGGCTTCTGTCACACAGCAAGAAGGCACTTTCTGCGTGCACACTACCGGGTCGCGTCCCAAGCTCGTCATCTCGGCCGACGGCCGCGGGGTGGTCAGCCATGCTGGATCCCGCCTGCTGGCCGATCTCGCCGATGCCACCGGCCTGACCAGCGCGTTCACGGACGGGCTGCGCAGGCTGCGACCACGTGGCACCGGGCACGACCCCGGGCGAATCGCGGTCGATCTGGCGGTGATGCTCGCCGACGGCGGCGAAGCAATAGCGGACCTGGCCCTGCTGCGGGACCAGACGGAGGTTTTCGGCCCGGTCGCCTCCACTACGACCGCCTGGCGCCTGCTGGCGGGCATCGACCCGGCCACACTCACCCGCCTGCGCTCGGCGAGAGCCGCCGCCCGGGAGGTCGCCTGGCTGCAGGCCGCCGAGACCACCGCCGGCATACCCGCGGCCCGCGCCGGTGGCCGCGACCTGCCCGGCCTGGTCCTGGACCTCGACGCCACCCTCATCACCTGCCACTCGGAGAAGGAACAGGCGGCAGCCACCTACAAACGCGGCTTCGGCTACCACCCGCTGCTGTGCTTCCTGGACAACACCGGCGAAGCCCTGGCCGGAGTGCTGCGGCCGGGCAACGCCGGCGCCAACACCGCCGCCGACCACATCGCAGTCCTGGACGCGGCCCTGGCCCAGATCCCCGACGCCCACCGACACGGCACCGACATCCTCATCCGCGCCGACAGCGCAGGAGGCGCGAAAGTCTTCCTCGCCCACGTCCGAGCACTGCGCGAGCGGGGTATCCACACCTCCTTCTCCGTCGGACACGCCGTCACCGAACCAGTCCGCCGCGCAATCCGGGCCCTGCCCGACCATCTGTGGCACCCCGCGCTGGAGCAAAACGGCACTCTGCGGACCGGCGCCGAAGTGGCAGAACTGACCGGCATGGTGGACCTTGCCGACCACCCGGACGGCACCCGGATCATCGTCCGGCGCGAGCGCCCGCATCCCGGCGCCCAGCTGTCCTTGTTCGATCTCGACGAGGGCATGCGCCACCAGGTCTTCCTCACCGACACCCCTCACGGCGAAGGCTCCCTGCAGCATCTGGAGGTCCGCCACCTTGCGCACGCCCGCATCGAGGACCGCATCCGCTGCGGCAAGGCCACCGGTTTCGGCCGCTTCCCCTCCCGCCACTTCGCCATCAACGCTGCCTGGCTCGAACTGGCTCTGACCGCCGTTGACCTACTCGCCTGGGCCCAAGCTCTGCTGCTGGAAGGCGAATTGGCCTACGCCGAGCCGAAGAAGCTCCGCTACCGGCTGCTGCACACAGCCGCCCGCATCACCCGCGGCGGCCGCCGCCTCCACCTGCGGATCTCCGCCACCTGGCCCTGGCGAGACGAGCTCGTCAGCGCGTTCGCCCGCCTCGCCACCCTGCCACGGCCAGCCACCTGACCGGCAGCACCGTCCCTGCCCACCCACGACCCGAGGAACTGGAGCACCCGACCCGAGCGTCGGGCCCCAGCCATGCCCGCTTGACGGCAGACGGCCAACAACCACGGTCCGCCTCGATCAGCCCGGCTGATCCCTCCCAACCGAAACGGGGAGGCTAGGGTCAATACCAGTGACTTAAGGTTCGCGGCTGGTAGCGTGGCGTCCAGGAGGTGCCTGGATGCCGCGCCCTGGACAGGTCAAGCCGGAGACGGATGAGCGGTTGTCGGACCGGATCGCGGTCGGGCTGCTGACACGTACGTTTCCGCCGGAGTTGGTGGACCGTGTGGTCGCCGAGTGCGGTCGCTCGGGACAGCGCACTCGGCTGCTGCCACCGCGGGTGGTGGTCTACTTCGTGCTGGCGATGTGCTTGTTCTCCGGACAGGGGTATGAGGAGGTCGCGCGGCTGCTCACGCAGGGTCTGACCTGGGCGAAGCGTTGGTCGGGCTCGTGGCAGGTGCCGACTACGGCGGCGATCTCGCGGGCGCGGGTGAAGCTGGGGCCGGAGCCTTTGCAGGCACTGTTCGCCGAGGTTGCCCGGCCGTTGGCGACCGAGGAGACCCAGGGTGCCCGATACGGGCGGTGGAGGCTCGTGGCGATCGACGGCACGGTCTTCGACGCGCCCGACAGTGAGGCGAACGCGGCGCACTTCGGGCGGCCGAAGACCCATCGCACCGAGCGGTGTGCGTATCCGCAGGTGCGGATGGTGGCCCTGGCCGAGTGCGGCACCCATGCCATCACCGCCGCCGCCCTGGGGCCGCAGACATCATCCGAACCGGCCCTGGCCCGCAGCCTGTTCGGCCATCTCGGTGAGGGCGATCTTCTGCTGGCCGACCGCGGGATCAGCGGTCTGGATCTGTGGCGGGCCGCCTCGGCCGGCGGTGCGGACCTGCTGTGGCGGATCCGCTCCCACCAGGTGCTGCCGGTTCGCGAGGAACTTCCCGACGGCTCGTACTTGTCGGAGATCGTTGCCGCGAAGGACCACCGCAAACGCACCGACCCCACGACCGTGCGGGTCGTCGAGTACACCCTGCAAGGCGCCGGATTCCCCGAACAGGATGCTCCCTACCGGCTGATCACCACGATCCTCGACCCCGTGGCCGCGCCCGCCACCGACCTGGCCGCCCTCTACCACGAACGATGGGAGATCGAGAGCGCACTGGACGAGCTGAAGACCCATCAACGCGGCCCTGCCCAGGTCCTTCGCTCCCGTTCACCCGACGGCGTCGAGCAGGAGATCTGGGGCCATCTGCTGGTCCACTACGCCATCCGCAGCCTGATGCACGACACCGCGGACACCGCCCAACTCGACGCCGACCGGCTCTCCTTCACCCGCAGCATCCGCCTCGCACGCCGCCAGGTCACCGCGCAGGCGGCCTTTTCCCCCTGACCATCTGGCCACGGCCCTCGCCGAGGGCCTGCGGGAGATAGCCCGGCGCCTGCTGCCCCTGCGCCGCAGGCGATTCAACCCCCGTGTCGTCAAGCGCAAGATGTCCAACTTCGGCGTCAAACGCGGCGAACACCGACGCCCTCCCCAACCCGACCGGAGCCCGGCCGAGGCCGTCGCCATCGCCCCGCACTGGCGCACAGCCCCGATCAACCCACCGACCAAGGTCCCACGAAGCTGGGACCCAATCCCTTAAGTCACTGGTATTGAGGCTAGGGTCCGTCTTCAAACGGATCTTGCCCAAAGCAGGAATGCCGCGAGAGTGACCGCCGCTTCGTAGGAGGTGGCGGTCTTTTCGTATCGGGTGGCGATGCCGCGGAAGCCCTTGAGCCGGTTGAAGCAGCGCTCGACCATGTTCCGTCGTCGGTAGATATCGCGGTCGAACCCTGGCGGCCTGCCACCGTAGCGGCCGCGGTTGTGCCGGTGCCGTTGTTGGTCCCTCTTCTCGGGGATGGTGTGTGCGATACCGCGTTTGCGCAGGTAGGTGCGGAAGCCGCGAGAGCTGTAAGCCTTATCCGCGATGACCTGGTCGGGCCGGCAGCGTGGTCGCCCCAGGCCGGTGCGGGGAACGCGGATCCGTTCCAGGAGCGGGCGTGCGCAGATGCTGTCGTGGCGGTGTCCTGGCGACAGCAGGATTGCGAGCGGGCGGCCCTTGCCGTCGCAAGCGAGGTGGATTTTGGTGGTCAGTCCGCCTCGGGATCGGCCGAGGGCGTGATCATCCGGTTCGTCCTGCCAGTACTGCCCCTTTTTCGGCCGGTGGCGGCGGCGTGCTGGTGGGCACGGACAACGGTGGAGTCGATCTGGACCAACCAGTCGATGTCGCCGGCCGCATCCGCGTGGGCCTGGATCTGCTGCAGAGCCCGGGTGAACAGGCCGTCCAGGGCGTAGCGGCGGAAGCGGGTGTAGACGGTTTTCCACGGCCCGTAGCGTTCCGGCAGGTCACGCCAGGAGACACCGGTCCGGATCTTGTAGACCATGCCCCGGCGAGCATCACCATCAGACTCCGCAATCTGGCCGCGCTCCTCGGAAGCGAGCCGTACCGTGGCGCACAGTCGGCAGTCGATCTCCGCGCACACATCCACGAAGTGACCGGCCGGCCCGCTCTCGTCAGCAACCCACGGAGCCCCGATGACCACCCAGCCCACGCATGATCATTTGGTCACCGACCGCAGCCTCCTCTCCACCAAGGCGTACGGCACGGGTCAGCACCTGGCCGCCCGCCAGTCCCTCTATCAGTGGCAGACCCCGCGTCACGATCTTCCAGGCATCGTCGTGAACGAACTGGCGGGCATACGTGGCGCGGTCGCAGACGTGGGTTGCGGCAACGGGAAGTTCGTCGCCCGAGTGCGGGAGGACCGTCCCGACCTGACCGTGCTTCCCATGGACATCTCTCACGGCATCCTCGGCGCCATCCCCGGAGCCGTCGTCGCGGACGTCCAACAGCTGCCCGTCGCGGATGGAGCACTCGGCGCGGTCCTCGCGCTGCACATGCTGTACCACGTCGAGGACCAGGCCCAAGCCGTGCGGGAGCTGGGCCGGGTAACGGCGCCCGACGGCATCGCGATCGTCTCCACCAACAGTCAGACCGACAAGCGGGAACTGGAACACCTTTGGCGCCAAGCCGCGGGTGATGTGCTGGGCGTCCAGGAGGGGCCCGCCCGAGTGCAGCTGTCCGCCCGATTCACCCTGGAGAACGCGCCAGCGATCCTCGGTACGGTCTTCGGCGAGATCCGCACGATACCCCTCCCCGGGGTGATCGAGGTGACCGACGCCGAACCGGTCGTCGCGCACTTGGCCTCGTACGAGGCGTGGTCGGACAAGATGGGCGTTCCGTTCCAGGAGACGATCGAGCGCGCGCGAGAGCGGGTCAACGAGGTCATTGAGGCAGAGGGCGCGTTTCGCGTTACTTGCCTGGGCGGCATGATCGTCTGCCGAAGGACCCGCCTGTAGGACCTCGGCAAGCAAATTGGGCCGTGCGTAAAGAAGCGCTACAACCTACCGAAGTCGGCCCGTCCCGAGCTGGGCTCAGGACGGCTACCGCAGTTCACGAACCGACTACTCGCTACCTTGTGATGCTGCGTCACGGGCAGGACCGTGGAAGGTGTAATCACCCAACCACCCCGCAGACGACCTGCTGCGGCTCTACCACCGGCGCTGGCAGGCGGAAACCTGCTATTTCTCGTTGAAGTCCACGATCTTGGACGGGCGAGTACTGCGATCACGCAGCGTCCCCGGTCTTGAGCAGGAGATCTTCGCGCTGCTGACGGTCTACCAAACACTGGTCCGCATGGCCGGCGATGTCACGACGGCCACCCCGGGACTGTCCATTCAGCGAGTGAGCTTCACGGTTCTCTTCCAGGCCGCGGCGGACCGAATCATCGTCGCGCCGGGGCCTGCCCGGAGCAGTACGGCATCGTTGATCGGGACCATCGGCCGCGCCGTGCTGGCAATCCTCCTCCGCGAACAGCGCCGCCAGCGCCTTACGGCACCTTGAGCAGCCGCCACTGCCTGGCGCCCTTCAGGTGAGTGGCGGTGTCAGGGTTGCGAGGGTGGGGCCGTCGGGGCGGACGGTGATGCCGTACGCAGTCTTCTTGGGGATGGAACTGAAGGCCAGGGTGTGGACCGGCAGCAGGTGTTCGAGCAGGATGGTCGATTCGCGGAGCGCGAATTGCAGACCGAGACAGGCGCGCGGACCCATGCCGAAGGGGAAGTACGCGCCCGGGTGGGTAGGCCGGCCGTCCGGTGTGATGAAGCGCTGGGGGGCGAAGTGCTCCGGGTCTGGCCACAGTTCGGGATCGCGGTGCGTGAGATACGGGCAGACCAGGAGGTCGGTGCCCGCCTCCACGGTGTAACCGCCGATCGTGTCGTCCTCGGTGACATGGCGCGGCAGGATCCAGGCGGACGGGTAGAGCCGGAGCGTCTCGTGGACCAGGGCCTGGATGGCCCGGCGGCGTTGCGCTGAGCCCTCGCCGCCGGCGGTGAGGGCTTCTTCACGGGCGGTGGGAGACCGGTCAAGGAGCAGGTAGAGCCAGGTCAGGGTGGTGGCGGTGGTTTCGTGCCCGGCCACTAGCAGCGTAACCAGTTCATCGCGGATGAGCCGGTCGGTGTACTCGGGGCGCTCGGTGGCGGCATCGGTGAGGACGTGCAGCAGGCCTGGGCCGTCGGGCCCGGCCGCCCCGCTGCGGGCGGCCTTGATGGCATGCCCGGCGACCGCGTCGATCCGGGCGAGATCGTCGGCAACGGCGTCCTGGGCATCGGTGACATCTGCAGGCAGAGTCGGAAGGGCGGCCATCACGGCTGCCACGGCGGCCAGTTCGCGCTCCGTGCCGTCGTCGAGGGGGTGCCCGGTGAGAGAGCGCCAGATGGCGTCCAGGGCGAAGCGGCGCATCTCCTGCCCGACATCGAAGGTCTGCCCGGTACGGCCATACGCGTCAAAGCGCCCGGCAGCGGTCCGGGCAGCCTCGGTGATCCGCTGTTCGTAGCGGCGCATCCCAGTGCCGGTGAACTGAGACTGCAACAAACGGCGCTGCTGCTTCCAGGCCGCACCGGTGGCGGCGAGGATCCCTTCGCCGATCAACACACGGGCGCGGTGGGACCGCTTGACGTACCGCTCCGGGTGCCGGGCGAGTACGTGCTGGACCGCCTGCGGGTCGGTGACGAGAACGGTGGGGGTCGGCCCAAGACGGAACGCGGCGATGCCGCCGACCCGGTCACGCACCTGGGACAGCAACTCGACCAGTTCACCTCCCCCCGAACGCCACCGCTCCACTAGTCCAGGCTCGGCTTCGGGGACCGGCCGCCCCGTTCCGGGAACGTACGAAAGGGAGCCAAGACCGGCTTCGATATCCATGCTTCTTCTCCTGGCCAACCGATGGGCTTAACCTGACGGAGCACCGACAGCACGGACTGTACGGGAGCAGGCACGACCAGTGACATCCCGTCTCGGCCCAACTGCTGCCCAGGCATGGCCTGAATCCCGGCGCCCTGCGCCCCACAGCCGGCCCCGGACACAGAAGTAGTGGTGGAGCCACTATCAAAGGCAGTCCCGCTGCACCAGCCCGCCGGACCGCCGCCTCACTCAGAGCCGCGGTCAGGCGTAGGGGGTAGCGGTACGTCAACAGATCTGCAAGGAACGGGACGCCGATTGGCACTTCGCTGTGCCTGCCAGGCAGTTCCAAATCCAGGTACCGTCTGCCGGGTGCTCACATCTGCCGCAGGCTCGCCGGCTGGGCCTTCGGCGAACAGGGCAGCGAGAGGCACATCGAGCTCGGCGGCGAGCCGGGCCAGCACGTCGGCCGACGGGACCTTGCGGCCCGCCTCGATCATTTCCAGGTAGCGCTCGGTGATGCCGCACAGACCAGCGATCGCGGCGAGCGTCCGACCGCCCCGTCGCTGGTAACAGCACACGTCATGCCCGATCAACAGTGGCGAGGTTGCCACCGATGCCCCCTTCCCCCGCGCGCTGCTCGTGAGATCGTGCGGCCAACGAGCAGGCCATCACGTTCGAGGTGCCCGCCGACGGGGACGGACAGCCCCGGGGCCCGGCCGGGGCCTCAGCCGGTGGACCAGGCGCGCAGCTGCGCGGCGACCTCCTGGACGCCGGCGCCCTTATGCTTGGCACGCATGACGAGCGCGAGGGCTTCCTCCGGCTCGTAGTTCAGCGTGACGCCGTTTGTGTTGACGAACGTCTCAGCGACCAGCCAGGCGAAGAACTCGTTCTTCGCCTCCAGCGGCTCGTGCAGCGCGACGGTCTCCAGCATGGCCGCGGCCTTGAGCCAGTCGCTCGCGTACACGTCGCGGCCCATGTAGTGGGCCTGGACCCGGGCGCAGACGGCGTCCAGCACGCCCAAGTCGAGACAGGCCGGGTCGCCCGGGCGGGTCTGCGCGATCTGCAGGAGCTCTTGCGGGGCGAGGAACCGGGTCACGCGGCGTGACCGTGCCGCGGGAACTCGTGCAGGTCGCGGCTGCTCATGGGCGCGGGGTCGGGCCACGCTCCTGTGCTGGCGTCGGCGGCGTGGGTGTCCTGGGTGGCGAAGACCTCGGCGAGCTGCGGGACGCGGTCACGGGCCCGACCGAGGGCCTTGAGGAACGGGTCTGCGGCAGCCTTGAGCGCCTCATCGCGGACGAAGTCCTCGGGGGACTTGCCGACGATGTTGGCGGCTGCCTCGACGCGCGCGTACTCCTCCGGTTCGAAGCGCGGCACCTGGGATCCGTTCTGGTCCATACGAGCGACGGTACCAGCGGATCCAGCTCCCGCCGAAGGCGTTCAGGCAAGAAGAGAGGGACAGCGGCCGACGGACGGCGGGTGCCCCTTCAAGTCTCCAGCGAACGTACCAGGTGATCCGGGTGCCTGATGGTCACGCGCTGGTTCGCACGACCTCGGAGTAGGTGTCGAAAAGCCGTCGCCCATAAGCCTGTGGTGAGCGAGCTGAGCAGCGACAGCCTGCTCGTCGCCCCACCGGCCCAGGTCCGTGGCTCGACAACGAGCCCACCGTCCGTGCCCGCTGGCGCGCCCTGGTCACCGCGGGCCAAGACCGCCTGCGCGGCACCCATGAGGGGATCACGTGCCTCCGTAAGCGGTCGCGGGGATCTCCGAGGTGATCCTCGATCTTTCTGAGGATCCTGTCGCGGCTGGTCGGTACAGGATCAGTGATTCGGCGGAACCTCGAAGCAGTGAGCGGCCCGGAGGCCTCTCCGGCACGGCGTAGAACAGGCATAGGAGTGGCTCCGAACCCGGCGACGTACGGGTTCGGAGCCAGGAGTGACGCAGGGGGTTCGAGCGTGAGGTAGTGGGCCGCCTCGTGCTCGGCAGGGGTGACGTGGCCGAGCTCGCCGTGGAGGCGTCGCTGGTTGAACCAGTCGATGTACTCGGCGACCGCGACCTCGATGTCGGTGATCCCGGTCCACGGTCCCTTGTTGCGGATCAGCTCGGCCTTGAACAGGCTGTTGCATGCCTCGGCCAGGGCATTGTCATACGAGTCGCCCTTCGAGCCGACCGAGGCCACCGGGGCCTCTTGTCCGAGACGTTCCGTGTAGCGGAGAGCACGATATTGGACTCCGCGGTCCGAGTGAGGCGTGAGGCCGGTGAGATCGGCGCTGGTGGGCCGGCGGCGCCAGATCGCCATCTCCAGCGCGTCGAGGGCGAGGTCGGTGCACGCTGAAGGCTCTGGTCCACGAGCAGTTCGGTGACGGCATCATCTCCGCGATCAACTTCAAGTTGGATGTGAAGAAGGTCGCCGACCCCGAGGGCGGCGAGCGTGCGGTGATCACCCTGGACGGCAAGTACCTGCCCACCAAGCCCTTCTGAGACCCCTGCCCGCGGGGCGGGCCATCTCCCCCGACGACGGACGTGACGATACGACGGGTCCTGTTCACGCGAGCCTCCCGAAAGCGGTCGCCGGGCAACCGGTGAGCTGTTCGGCGCGGGCCACGAAGAGCATGGCTGACTCGGGGTACCCCGGGCCTGGACCTACGTGAAGTATGTGTGCACCCTCAACATCGCCGAGCCGGAGAAGAACAAGCCGACCGAGATGCTGGACACCTGCCCCGCATGAACCACAGCCCGCACACCGAGTCATACACCGACAAGGTCACAGCCGGCCCGGGCGGAGCGATGACCGACGAAGTCGGCATCATCAACGGGGACCTCACCGTCCAGATCGCCGGCAGGCGACGGGCGCACCGCCCGGGTCACCATCGTCAGGTGAGGGCGTCGCGCAGGTAGGTGGGCAGCATCTGGCAGAGTGCTCGATCCACCGTCCGACTCTGGGCGAGGAGTTCGTCCGCTGTGACGGTCAGGCTCTGGTCGTTGCCGGTGCGGACGAGGGCCCGGAACGTTTCTCCGGCTCGGGCCGGACCGCGGGCGAGATGGCCGGCCAGGACAGCACGGCCGAACGCGGCCGGGTCCGCGTCGGTGGTCGCACGTCCGTAGCCCTTGCTGATCCACACACGACTGAACGGCTCGTACAGCTGGACCTCCCACACCAGGCAGGCAGCATCACTCTCACGGGACATGACTGCGATCATGCCCTGGACCACCCACCGCACCGCCCCTACCAGCCAGTACTGTCCGAAAGCATGCGATGCCGCCGCTCGGCCACTTGCTCCCGGAGTGCTGCAGCCCTCCCTTGCGGGCGTCCACGTCGGCTCGCCGCCAGCGGTGGCCAGCCTTGTAGTGCGGCGCCCGCACCGGCGGGCGGCCCGGCCTGATGCCCGGCGGCAACAACGGCCAGCCGGGCCCACCGCCCGTTCGCCACGCCCCACAGGGCGTGACCGGGCGTCGTCAAGTTGTTGATCCGGCAGCTGGTCGAGGGTGTGGCGGGCGTGGTTTCCGCCTGCGGTTCAGGCCGTGGTGGGCATGGTCTGTGGCACCCGGCCGGCTCCGGGCCTTCCGCCGCACGCCCTGAGGCGCACTTTGGCGTCCAGGTCGCGCATGAGGGTACGCAGGGCGGCCTTGGCCGCGGGCGTGCGGGGTTGCCCGCCCGGCGGGAGGACTCGTCGGCGCCGCAGCGGTGGCACGTTTCCGGAAACGGCGGCGCGCAGCAAAGACCCGAGCCCCCGCCGTAACGACGGGACTCGGGCTCTCGGCCGCTTCACACACCCGCTGCAGCCCTCAGCCGGGGCGGCAGGGAACCAGCAGTTCCCACTTGGGCGGGTCCACCGGGGGGCGGGGGCAGAGGCTTACTGCTTAGCCGGGGGCGGAGGCGGGTCGTGCGGGGGCGAACCCGGGTCCTGCTGGGGCGGGTCCTGCTTGGGCGGATCCTGCTTCGGAGGGTCCTGCTTCGGAGGGTCCTGCTTGGGCGGATCCTGCTTGCAGAAGACTTCGCCCTGATAGAAGTGGCAGCCCGGCATGTTCTTGATGTCCTTGGGCTTCCCCTTGCCCTTGCCCTTGCCCTTGCCCTTGCCCTTGCCCTTGCCCTTGCGATCTTTTTCCTTGTTGCCGTGGTCGCTCTTGCCGTGGTCGGCGTGGCCTATTGCGGTCTTGGCGACGACGCCGGTGTGCGGTGTCGAGGCGAATGCACTGGCGGGCATCATCACGCCCCCGACCGCAAGCGCAGTTGAGGTGGCAAGCATCACCAGACGCTGGCTGTAAGACATGGGAGACATAGAAATCCTCCTCGTGGTGACAAGTGATCAAAGTTGCCGAATGCCGCTCGTGACATTCTGTGGTCGGATTCGACAGCGGGACTCGCGTCCCGCAGACCGCGCCGCCGGGGCTGCCCCGCACGGCCGACGGACCACACTCTCTGGGCGAGCCCGTGCATCAAGTAAGCCCCGACCGGCGAACCGCCGCACGACACTGCATGTCGGGGCTTGACACGCGGCGGCGTGCCTTACTCATCCATCCATGCCCGGCAGGCGTTCGGTCCGGACGTGATGGCCTGCGTCGCCGAGGCCGGACAGCACGGGCGCGTGCAGCGGCCCCGCGACCAGGACCACGACAGCTCCTGGTCCCTCCTCTGCCGCCGTGACCGTGCCCCACCGGCCCCTCGTCCTGCCCGCCCCGGGCCCGGCGGTGCTGCCGTCGCGGTAGCGGCCGGTACCCAAAGGACGGGCCGGTCCCCGGTAGGGCTGCTTGCGCGCCTTGCCCGTGGCCGAGTCTTTGCCGGGCTGCCACTCGTAGAACCCGTCGGCCGGCAGCAGGCAGCGGCGTTTGACGAACGCGCGGCGGAAGGCCGGCTTCTCAGTGGACGTTAAGTCCGTTTCTGGTAGCGGCCTCGTCGGGGTTGGGTGAGGAATCCTTGGCGGGTGAGGCGTCCGAGGCGGCTGCGGGTGATGTTGACGGTCGCTTCGTCGGTGGGCATGCCGAGGAGTTCGT
>NZ_JBEXYL010000164.1:0-12114 GCF_040630895.1 Streptomyces sp. NPDC005728 | reverse complement strand
AATTACCCGCACCCGGACGCCGCGACGGGCGCCACCCCTCGGGGGTGCCGCCCTTCCGCGTTACGTAAGAGGTCCGCGCCGGCCTCAGTACGCGCTGTTGACGTTGTCGATCGAGCCGTACTTGTCCGCCGCGTAGTTGGCGGCGGCGGTGATGTTGGCGACCGGGTCGTAGATGTTCCACGACGTGCCGGTGACGTGGTAGGCGCTGAAGGTCGGCGGGATCACCTGCAGCAGGCCCTTGGAGGGGATGCCGTTGATGGCGTTGATGTCCCAGTCGTTGATGGCCTGGGGGTTGCCGGAGGACTCCCGCATGATGTTCTTGTGCAGGCCGTGGTAGCTGCCCGGGATGCCCTTGGACTTCATGATGTCCAGGGCCTCGCGGATCCAGCCGTCGAGGTTGTTCGTGTAGGTCTTCGCGGCGACCGGCTGCATCGGGAGGCGCTGCGCGGAACGGCTCGCGGCCTCCTTGGCGACGCGCTCCTGGGCGGCCTTCTTGGCGGCCTCGGCGGCGGCCTTCTGCTTCGCCTGGGCCTCGGCCTGCTTCTTGGCGGCGGCCTCGGTGGCGGCCTGCTTCTTGGCGGCGAAGGCGTCGAGCTTGACGGTCTCGGTGGCGAGCTGGCTGGTCAGCGTCGTCTTGACGTCCTTGACCGGCTGGGTGGCGTACTGCACCTGCGCGGCCGCGGCCGGGGCGTCGGCGGTGATGGTCTCGGCGCTGCTGGGAACGGCCGAGAAGGCGAGGGCGGCGACACCGAGCGCGCCGACACCGGCGATGGCGATCTTGTGCTGCTTGGTCAGCGCACGACTATGACCACGGGTGAGGAAGTTCTTGGGCATGGCTGATGGACCTCTTCGAATAGCGCGGAGGTCGCTCCTGCGTCCGCCGGGGGGAATCGGCTCCTCCCGCAAACGCCGCCGGGGGGAACCCGCGGCGCTGAGCGACGGAGGCAATTCTTAGCGGCCGCAAAATGCCCTGGCAAAGGTGTGACGTACGATCCTCGATAGTGGATCAGGCAAGGGCAAAACGGGACAGACTAGACCGTCTGTCCCGTTCATCTAGGGGTGGTTTATCTCCTATGCACCCTCGTACGTGATGTGGGCCCTATGTGCGGGCTCACATCGACGCCGTAACAGTCTCACCAGGAGTTGCCGTCGCAACGCTCTGTGTGAGGGCTCTCCTCCGGGAGGATGAGATGGACGTCCCCGAACTCGTGCCACAGATAGAGCCCGCGCAGCGCTTCCTCGTACGCGCGGTCGACCGCGGCCCGCCCCGCGACCGCCTCCAGCATCAGCAGATGCGAGGCCTCCGGCTCGTGCAGCCCGGTCAGCAGCCCGTCGACCACGCGCACCCCGCGCTCGGGCGTGACCACCAGATCGGTCCACCCCTCGGCCGCCCGCACCACCCCGTCCGGCCCGGTCGCCGACTCCACGGCCCGCACGGCGGTCGTCCCGACCGCGATCACCCGGCCGTCCCCGGCCCTGACCGCGTTGATCAGCCGCGCCGACGCCGCCGGCACCGCGAACCGCTCCGGATACGGCGGCTCGTGCGCCTCCGCCGACGCCACCCCCGTGTGCAGCGTGATCGGCGCGAACTGCACCCCACGGCTCACCAGCTCTGCCACCAGCCGCGCGGTGAAGGGCCGCGCCGCACTCGGCATCTCCGCACTGCCCGCCCCGTCCGGCGAGGGCAGCGCGAACACCGTCTGGTACACGGACAGCGGCTGGTCCCGCTCCGTATAGGAGTAACGGATGGGACGCCCGTGCTCCCGCAGCACCTGAAGGACCTCCGCCCCGGACACCCGCGCCCACCACAGCCGCCCACCACGCCCGCTCAGCGGCTCCTCCAGCACCAGCCGCGCCCCGCCCGGCAGCCGCACCTCCGTCCCTGCAGGCCCTCCCGCCGGTCTCACGCCACCCCCCTTCCGCGGAGCGCCACGCGCCCAGCCTTCTCCACGCGCGCGTGCAGGACCGCTTTCTCTACTTTCTCTACGCGCGCGTGTAGTACCGCGCCCGTCCGGTTCCCGCAGCTCGACCGCCCACCGCCCGTCGTCCCCGCAGGTGGAGAAGTGCACCACCACGCGCGCGTGCCCGATCCGCCCGTCCACCGCGGCGGCCAGCGTGGGCGAGGTGTTCACCACCAGCAGGTCCCCCGCCCGCAGCAGCCGTGGCAGCTCGGCGAACACGTGGTGCGTCACCTCGGCGCCGTGCGACACCAGCAGCCGCACGGCATCCCGGTCGAGGCCGGGCCCGCGCTGCTCGGCAGGCACCCGCGCCGACAGCTCCTCCGGCACCGTCACGGCAGTGGTCATCGCCCCTCCACCAGAGACGGCGCCGCATACCGCCCGCTCGCCGGCCGCTCGTCCAGCAGCCGCAGGAACGCCGGTACGACGGCCGCGGGCGCCTGCCGCGGATCGTGGTCGTCCGGTACGGCCGCCGCGTACAGGTCCGTCGCCATGTCCCCGGGGTCCACCGCCCACACCCGCAGCCCCGGCTCCTCCGCGCCGAGCACCGCGGTCAGCTGGTCCAGGGCCGCCTTCGAGGCGCCGTAGCCGCCCCACGTCTCGTACGCCTCCGCCGCCGCGTCCGAGCTGACCGCGAGCACCGTGCCCGCCGCGGACTCCCGCAGCAGCGGCAGCGCCTCCTGGACCAGGCCCAGCGCCGCCACCACGTTCACCTCCAGCGCCCTCTGCAGGCCCGCCAGGGGCAGCTCCGCCAGCCGCACCAGCGGCTCGGCACCCAGCGCGCTCGCGTTGCTCACCACCAGGTCGACACCGCCCAGCTTCCACGCGGCGGCCACCAGGTCGGCCCGGTGCCGGGCGTCCGTGACGTCCCCGGGCAGCGCCTCCACCCGCGCACCGTGCGCGGTGACCGCCTGCGCGGCTTCCTCCAGGGGGCCCGCGCCCCGGGCGTCGAGCACCAGGTCCCAGCCCCGCGCGGCCAGCGCCTCGGCGAGCGCCCGCCCCAGGCCCTTGGAAGCCCCCGTGATGATCGCTACCGGCATGACAACCGTCCCCTCGTCGCTTGCCGCCCGTGTCGGGCGGTGACCTCAACGTAGGAACGGCACCCCCCGCGCCGCCTCGGACGCGGGCCGCAAAACGGAGGGGCCCTTCGACGTACGCCGCACGTCCGGGGCCGGGGACCTACTCCGCCGGCCCTAGGCCCATCGGACGGGACCCGGCCGTCACAGGTCCGATCCGCGCTGTCACACCCCGCCGGTACCGTGAGGGCATGAGTCACCGTCCCCGGTCCGGCCTCGCCGCGGTGAGTTCCGCGCTGCTGGCCATGAGCAGGCACCTCGAGGTGCGCGACGTCCTCAAGACGATCGTCGCCTCCGCCCGCGAGCTGCTCGACGCGCGGTACGCCGCCCTCGGCGTCCCGGACGACCACGGCGGCTTCGCGCAGTTCGTCGTCGACGGCGTCAGCGACGCCCAGTGGAGGGCCATCGGCCCGCTGCCCCGCCAGCACGGCATCCTCGCCGCGATGCTGCACGAGGCCAAGCCCGTGCGCCTGGCCGACGTGCGCAAGGACCCGCGCTTCGAGGGCTGGCCGGCGGCCCACCCGGAGATGTCCGACTTCCTGGGCCTGCCGATCCGCGACGGCGAGGAGATCATCGGCGCCCTGTTCCTGGCGGACAAACGGCGCCCTGCCGGCGGAGACTCTCGCAAGCCCGAAGGCGGTTGCGGCTTCACCGAGGAGGACGAGGAACTGCTCTCCATCCTCGCCCAGCACGCCGCCATCGCCCTCACCAACGCCCGCCTCTACGAGCGCAGCCGCGAGCTGACCATCGCCGAGGAGCGCTCCCGCCTGGCCCACGAACTGCACGACGCGGTCAGCCAGAAGCTCTTCTCCCTGCGTCTGACCGCCCAGGCCGCCGCCGCCCTGATCGACCGCGACCCCGCCCGCGCCAAGGGCGAGCTGCACCAGGTCGCCTCGCTCGCCGCCGAGGCGGCCGACGAGCTGCGCGCCGCCGTGGTGGAGCTGCGCCCCGCCGCCCTGGACGAGGACGGTCTGATCGCCACCCTGCGCACCCAGATACAGGTCCTCGACCGCGCCCACACCGCGCGCGTGACCTTCGTCGGCAGCGGCTTCCGCGCCCTGCCCGCGGCCCAGGAGGAGGCCCTGCTGAGGGTCGCCCAGGAAGCCCTGCACAACGCCCTGCGCCACTCCGGTGCCGAGCACGTCGACGTGACCGTGGGCCGGCACGGCTGCGGAGCCGTGCTGCGCATCACCGACGACGGCAGCGGCTTCGACCCCAAGTCGGTCCGCCGCGCCGGACGCCACCTGGGCCTGGTCTCGATGAGGGACCGGGCGAGCGGCGTCGGCGGGGCGCTGACCGTGGAATCGGCGCCCGGCAAGGGCACCACGATCGAGATGGAGGTCCCCGGTGGCTGACGCAATCAAGGTGCTGCTCGTCGACGACCACCAGGTCGTCCGCCGGGGCCTGCGCACCTTCCTGGAGGTGCAGGACGACATCGAGGTCGTGGGCGAGGCCGCCGACGGCGCCGAAGGAGTCGCCGGTGCCGAGGAGTTGCGGCCCGACGTCGTCCTCATGGACGTCAAGATGCCGGGCATGGACGGAGTCGACGCCCTGCGCAGACTCCGCGAACTCGACAACCCCGCACGCGTGCTGATCGTCACCAGCTTCACCGAACAGCGCACGGTCGTCCCGGCCCTGCGCGCGGGCGCCGCCGGCTACGTCTACAAGGACGTGGATCCCGACGCGCTGGCCTGCGCCATTCGCTCCGTGCACGCCGGCCACATCCTCCTCCAGCCCGAGGTCGCAGGCGCCCTGCTCTCTCAGGAGGAGGCCAACTCCGGCCAGGGAAGGGGCGGTTCGCTCACCGAACGGGAGCGCGAGGTGCTCGGCCTGATAGCGGACGGCCGCTCCAACCGGGAGATCGCCCGCGCCCTCGTCCTCTCCGAGAAGACCGTCAAGACGCACGTCTCCAACATCCTCATGAAGCTGGACCTCGCCGACCGCACCCAGGCCGCCCTGTGGGCCGTTCGCCATGGCGTGACCGGCTGAAACGCCCTCCCCAACGCCTCGCCGACGACAATACGAAAGGTTCCGCTCCGGACTGAGATTCATACCGTCGTGGGAATGTCACCCGGACGGCGCATCCTCCGGCGATCTCCGCCGTTCTCCAGTGCATGCTGCGGCGAACTGCCGCGGCGAACGCCAAGGAGGGCTTAGACAGTGAAGAACCTGAAGAAGGCAGCGGCCGTGACGATGGTGGCCGGTGGTCTGGTGGCCGCCGGTGCTGGGATGGCCTCCGCCACGGACGGCGCCTGGGCCAACGGTGAGGCCAAGGGCTCTCCGGGCATCGTCTCGGGCAACGTCATTCAGGCCCCGGTGCACGTCCCGGTGAACGTGGTCGGCAACAGCGTGAGCGTCATCGGCGTGCTGAACCCGGCCTTCGGCAACCTCGGCGTCAACCACTGAGGTCCGGCCGACAGCGACCCACAGGCCTCCCGGGCACACCGGGAGGCCTGACCGCTTGTCACGCTGAACAGACCTACCGCGCCCCCCGCTCCCGCTCCTCCACAACGGAGTTGTACGCAGCCACCTGCGCCCGCCGGGCCGTCCGCTCCACGGGCCGCAAAGCCTCCGCACGCGCCGCCATCTCAGCGGAACTGACCGCACCGCCGTGCCCGTTGTCGTACGCCAGGGACACCAGCAACCCCACCCGCTGCGCCAGCTCCAGCACCCGCACCGCGCGCGGCGGATACCCCGGCGCCAGCACCTCACGCCCCCGCTCGGCCCGCGCCCGGTACGCGTCGATCGCCGCCTCCGCGACCGGACCCGACCCGGCGACATCCAGCTTCGACAGCATCGCGGTGGCGTCCCGCAGGGCTTCCGCCAGCTCCCGCTCCGCCTCGCCCAGCGACGGCACATCCGCGGGCGGCGCCTCCCGCACCGGCAGCACGTGCCACACCACCTCGATGTGCAGATCACCCTCGGGCCCGGCCGCGTACACCTCCGGCACCAGCCCGAACGCGGCACCGAAGCAGACCACGGCCTCCTCGGACTCCAGCGCCCGCGCATTGAACTCCGGCGGACCGCTCAGCCCCAGCGGATGACCGGGCGCGGGGAGCGCGACGCGCAGGCCGGTCACCCCCAGCGCCCGCAGCCGCCCCAGCGCGAGCGTGAGTCCGACCGGCGCCGGCTCACCCGGCAGCCCCTCCACCCGGTGCACCGCGTCCTCGCCCACGATGGCGAGTACGGCATCGTCCGGAGAGACAAGTCCGACCAAAAGGGCGTTTCCCCAAGCGGCAAGGCGTCCTGAACGCGGTTCCGAGAGCATGCCCCCACCCTAAGGACCGGACCGATGGAATGGAGCCGGGCACTCGTGGCGTAGATTTCATAAGGGCTGCGCCCACCGGCGCGGCGGACCGAGCCACAGGCGTACGCGACAGCCGAGACCGGCACACTGCAAGGGGAGACAACGCGCTCATGAGCGATGTTCTGGAGCTTCAGGACGTATCCGTGGTCCGGGAGGGCCGGGCTCTCGTGGACCAGGTCTCCTGGTCGGTGAAGGAGGGCGAGCGCTGGGTCATCCTCGGCCCCAACGGCGCCGGCAAGACGACCCTCCTGAACGTCGCCTCCAGCTACCTCTTCCCGAGCAAGGGCACCGCCACCATCCTTGGCGACACCCTCGGCAAGGTCGATGTCTTCGACCTGCGCCCCCGCATCGGTGTGGCCGGCATCGCCATGACCGAGAAGCTCCCCAAGAGCCAGACCGTCCTCCAGACGGTCCTCACCGCCGCCTACGGCATGACCGCCGGCTGGCACGAGGAGTACGACGAGGTCGACGAGCAGCGCGCCCGCGCCTTCCTCGACCGCCTCGGCATGAGCGACTACGTGGACCGCAAGTTCGGCACCCTCTCCGAGGGCGAGCGCAAGCGCACCCTGATCGCCCGCGCCCTGATGACCGACCCCGAGCTGCTCCTGCTCGACGAGCCCGCCGCCGGTCTCGACCTCGGCGGCCGCGAGGACCTGGTCCGCCGCCTCGGCCGGCTCGCCCGCGACCCCATCGCCCCCTCGATGATCATGGTCACCCACCACGTCGAGGAGATCGCCCCCGGCTTCACCCACGTCCTGATGATCCGCCAGGGCAAGGTCCTCGCCGCGGGCCCGATCGAGCTGGAGCTCAGCTCCCGCAACCTCTCCCTCTGCTTCGGCCTCCCGCTCGTCGTGGAGCAGGTCGGCGACCGCTGGACCGCCCAGGGCCTGCCCCTGTCCTGACACCGCACCCGCTCCCGTTCGCGCCCTGTCCGCCGCCCGACCGCGGTCCTACCATGACCATGTGAACGACATCTCCGCGTGGGTGTGGTGGCTCGTCGGCGCGGCGGCGCTCGGAATCCCGCTCGTGGTCACCGCGATGCCGGAGTTCGGCATGCTCGCGGTGGGAGCCGTCGCGGCCGCGGTCGTGGCCGGCCTCGGCTTCGGCACCGTGATCCAGGTGCTCGCCTTCGTCGTCGTCTCGGTCGCCCTCATCGCAGTCGTCCGCCCCATCGCGGCCCGGCACAGCAGACAACGGCCCCGACTCGCCACCGGCATCGACGCGTTGAAGGGCAGGCAGGCGGTCGTCCTGGAGCGCGTCGACGGCTCCGGAGGCCGGATCAAGCTCGCCGGGGAGGTCTGGTCCGCCCGCTCCCTCGACACCGGCCGCGCCTACGAAGTGGGCCAGGAGGTGGACGTCGTGGAGATCGAGGGGGCCACCGCGATCGTCATCTGAGCCATCTGACCGACGAGTTGGGCGACTGTCTGTCAGACTCGACCAGCAAGATCTTCAACATCCACGAGATCTGCCGAAGAGGCCGTGGCGGAGAGGGGTACGGGGAACACGATGGAACCGGTCATCATCGTCCTGATCATTCTGGTGGTGTTGGTCTTCATCGCCCTGATCAAGACCATCCAGGTCATCCCACAGGCCAGCGCCGCCATCGTCGAGCGCTTCGGCCGCTACACGCGGACACTGAACGCGGGCCTGAACATCGTGGTCCCGTTCATCGACACCATCCGCAATCGCATCGACCTGCGCGAACAGGTCGTACCGTTCCCGCCCCAGCCGGTGATCACCCAGGACAACCTGGTCGTGAACATCGACACGGTCATCTACTACCAGGTGACCGACGCCCGCGCCGCCACCTACGAGGTCGCCAGCTACATCCAGGCGATCGAGCAGCTCACCGTCACCACCCTGCGCAACATCATCGGTGGCATGGACCTGGAGCGCACCCTGACCTCCCGCGAGGAGATCAATGCGGCTCTGCGCGGCGTCCTCGACGAGGCCACCGGCAAGTGGGGCATCCGCGTCAACCGCGTCGAGCTGAAGGCCATCGAACCGCCCACCTCCATCCAGGACTCGATGGAGAAGCAGATGCGCGCCGACCGTGACAAGCGCGCCGCGATCCTCACTGCGGAAGGTACGCGCCAGGCGGCCATCCTCACCGCCGAGGGTGAGAAGCAGTCCCAGATCCTGCGTGCCGAGGGTGAGGCCAAGGCCGCCGCCCTGCGCGCGGAAGGCGAGGCCCAGGCGGTCCGTACGGTCTTCGAGGCGATCCACGCCGGAGACCCCGACCAGAAGCTCCTGAGCTACCAGTACCTCCAGATGCTCCCGAAGATCGCCGAGGGAGACGCCAACAAGCTCTGGATCGTCCCCAGCGAGATCGGCGACGCCCTCAAGGGCCTCTCCGGCGCGATGGGCAACTTCGGCCCGCTGGGCGGCGGCCAGGGCAACGGCGGAGGTTCGGAGCGCCGCGAGAAGCCGTCGATCGACTGACCTCGACCGACAAGCAAACCCCGCGCCCCGAGAGGGGCGCGGGGATCTGCGCGACAGGCAACGGTCGACCCGCACCCGCGCACTGAACCGGACTCGGCAGACGACTAGGCCGCGTCCCGAGCGAGCCACTCAGGAAGCGCGGCCAAGTCCTCCTGCCCCAGAGCCAGGAGCATCGCATCCGCAGGAGTCGGCTCGAACGGCTCCCGCAGCAAGGCCATTCCCGCCTCGTCCGGAGTCCGGTTGGCCTTCCGGTGGTTGTCCTCCGCACACGCGGCGACCGTATTCAGCCACGTGTCCTGCCCACCCTGCGACCGCGGCAGCACATGGTCCACGGTCGTCGCCCTGCGCCCGCAGTACGCGCACCGGTGCCGGTCCCGGACCAGCACCCCCCGCCGCGACCACGGGGCTTGTCTTCGGAACGGCACCCGTACATACCTGCAGAGCCTGATCACCCGGGGCGCGGGTATGTCCACCTCGGCACCGCGCATGCGCAGTTCGGGATGGGCCTGCTCGACGACGGCCTTGTCCTGGAGAACCAGGACGACCGCTCGGTTCAGAGTCACCGTCGACAGCGGCTCGAAGCTCGCGTTCAGGACCAACGTGTCACGCATTCCAGCCCACCTCCCGTGTGCACCTGCCCACCCCCCGGCGGGCTTGGATCAACTCTCTACGGGCGCGCCGAGATGGACAACGCAATAAAAAATGCCCGCCTCCGATCACTTCCAAGACCGGAGGCGGGCAAACGTTCCATGAACGCTCGGCTGAATCAGTGCGCTGCGTCAGCCCTGGGCGGGGTTCTCGTACTGACCGATGAGCTGGGCGCGCGCGATCGCGTGGAACCGCAGGTTGAACCCGACGACGGCAGGAGAGGCGTCCGAGTCCGGGCCGAGCTTCTCCTGGTCCACCGCGTACACCGTGAAGACGTACCGGTGCGGGCCGTCCCCGGGTGGCGGAGCGGCACCGCCGAAGTCCTTCGTCCCGTAGTCGTTGCGCGCGTGCACCACACCCTCGGGAAGGCCCTCGAACTTACCGCTGCCCGCACCCGCCGGCAGCTCCGTCACGGAGGCGGGGATGTCGAACAGGACCCAGTGCCAGAACCCGCTGCCCGTCGGCGCGTCGGGGTCGTAGCAGGTGACGGCAAAGCTCTTGGTCCCCGCGGGGAAGCCCTCCCACCGCAGCTGCGGCGAGATGTTCCCGTCCGCGTAGACCTGGTCGCTCCCGAGCGTCGCACCCTCCTCGATGTCCTCGCTCGTCACCGTGAACGACGGCACGGGCGGGTGGAAGTCATGGGGGAGCGGCCGCCGCTTGAGGTCGGTCACCTCGGTACCTCCTGATCGTTCTCGTTCAGTGGGCCCGAGCCTAGAACCAGTTCCGCTTGCTGCCGACCTCGGACAGCCACTGGTTCAGGTATGCCGCCCAGTCGGTCCCCTGGAAGTCGTGGTGACCCACCTGGAAGGAGCGGAAGGTGTCCGAGCCCTCGCTGAACAGACCCGGCTTCTTGTCCATCTCCAGGACGACGTCCATGGCCTGCTCGTCGGCCACGAAGCTCAGCTCGACCTGGTTCAGACCCCGGTACTGCGACGGCGGGTAGAACTCGATCTCCTGGTAGAACGGCAGCCGCTGCCGCGTACCGCGGATGTGGCCGCGCTCCATGTCCGCGTTCTTGAAGCGGAAGCCCAGCTGGATGAAGGCGTCCAGGATCGCCTTCTGCGCCGGCAGCGGGTGCACGTTGATCGGGTCCAGGTCGCCGGAGTCCACCGCACGGGCGATCGCCAGCTCGGTGGTCACACCGATGTTCATTCCGCGCAGCGCCTGCCCGTCGATCATCGTGACCGGCGTCTCCCAGGGGATCTCCAGCCCGAAGGGCACCGCGTGCACGGCCCCCGCCTGCAGCTCGAAGGCACCACCGAGCCGCACCTTGGTGAATTCGATGTCCTGCTTGTACTCCTGGTCGCCGCTCTCCACCTCGACCTTCGCCTGCAGACCGACGGACAGGCCCTCGATCTCCTGGTTCACGGACCCGCCCTGGATCCGGACCTCGCCCTGGACCACACCGCCCGGTACGACATTGACCTCGGTCAGCACTGTCTCGACCGAGGCCCCGCCGGCCCCGAGGCTCGCGAGCAGCTTCTTGAACGCCATGACTCTCCCTTTACGAATGGACCCTCGACCCGTACAAACGCGATCCGGCCACGACCGGTTCCGGGTCCACACCCTGGCAAGGGGAGCGAACCTTGACCACCCCTTGGCACGGAACCCCCTGGACTACCCTCGGACGGCATGATCGCGCCCCCGGACCGTACGCCACTCCCGCGAGAGTTCTTCGACCGCCCCGTCCTGGACGTAGCCCCCGACCTCCTGGGCCGCATCCTGGTCCGTACGACCCCCGACGGCCCGATCGCCGTGCGCCTCACAGAGGTGGAGGCGTACGACGGACCGAACGACCCCGGTTCACACGCCTACCGCGGTCCCACCGCCCGCAACGAAGTGATGTTCGGTCCGCCCGGCCATGTGTACGTCTACTTCACCTACGGCATGTGGCACTGCATGAACCTGGTCTGCGGACCCGAGGGCAGGGCGAGCGCCGTACTGCTCCGCGCAGGCGAGGTGATCGAGGGCGTCGAACCGGCCCGCAAACGTCGACTTTCGGCCCGAAGTGACAAGGAACTGGCCAAGGGTCCGGCCCGCCTCGCCACGGCCCTGGATGTCGACCGCGCCCTGAACGGCACGGACGCGTGCGCCTCCGGCGCGACACCGCTGAGGATGCTGGCCGGCGTTCCTGTGGGCTCCGACCAGGTACGCAGCGGTCCGCGCACTGGAGTCGCCGGCGAGGGAGGCAACGGCGACGTCCATCCCTGGCGCTTCTGGGTCGCCAACGACCCGACGGTGAGCCCCTATCGCGTCCATGTGCCGCGGCGTCGCTCAAGTTGACGCGACCTGGGAAGGTGCGTAATGTATCCCGAGCCGCTGAACCGGGTACGGCAATCGCCTGCAGCCGGAGCGGCCACCCCACTACCTAGCTACAACCCCTCGACGGGGTCGATTCTGGCGCGCCCGCGTGCCCGAATTCGAATCTCGCGAGACTCGATTATGAGTTGCCGAGGGAATCGGCTAGCGTAGCGAATGTCGAAAGGCCGACAGGCGAAAGTCCAAAGCCTCCAGACAAATCCCGCTGACTGGGGGTCAGGCCCGAAAGGATCTGATAGAGTCGGAACCGCCGGAAAGGGAAACGCGAGAGCGAAAACCTGGAAAGCACCGAGGAAATCGGATCGAGAAAAGATCTGATAGAGTCGGAAACACCGAAGGGAAGCCCGGAGGAAAGCCCGAGAGG
>NZ_JBEXYL010000163.1:0-12142 GCF_040630895.1 Streptomyces sp. NPDC005728 | reverse complement strand
CCACACCGGTCTTCTCGCGCCAGCCGGTGGCAGCGATGGCGAACAGCGCCAAGTAGCCCCCGGTGACGACCACCATGATGACGGTCCATGCGAAATTCGGCAGCAGCCACTGAGGACTTGCCACCATGCCCCCGAAAACCGGCGGGATCCCGGCGATGTACAGCGCAAGGACGACGGCGAACCAGCGAGGCCACGGGGTGGCGGACAAAGCAGCGGTGGAAGCCTGGACGTGCTCGAGCTCGGCCAAGGCGGCGCGGGCCTGCTGCGGGGTCGGACGGATGGCATCGCTGATACTTTCCATGCCGGAAACACTAGTCTTGTGTTTCCTTCTCGGCAAGTCTCGACTTTCCATCATGGAAAATCTCGAAGCCGGCAGGACGCGCCGGACAGGCTCTAGGCGCCGACGATCCCCGCGTCATGGGCGAGGAGGCCGGCCTGGGTGCGGTTGACGCAGCCCAGCTTGTCCAGCATCCGCGAGACATAACCCTTGATCGTGGCCTCGGAGAGATACAGCCGCGCCGCGATCTGCGCGTTCGACAGACCCTCACCGAGACCGGCCAGCACCTGGACCTCCCGCTCGGTCAGCGAGCGGGCCAGTTCACGGGCGCGGTCGCGGGCCGAGAGGCTGTCCGTCGACGCGGCGATGAGCCGGCGGGCGGCGGAGGGCGACAGAACGGTGTGCCCCTGGGCGGCGGTCCGCACCAGACCGATCAGCTCCTCCGGCGGGGTGGACTTCACCAGGAAGCCGGTCGCCCCGGCCCGCAGCGCACGCAGCACGTACTGGTCGGCGTCGAAGGTGGTCAGCACCACGATGTTCGGCGGGTCGGCGAGCTCGTTGATGCGTTCGATCGCGGTCAGCCCGTCCATGCCCGGCATGCGCAGGTCCATCAGGACGACGTCCGGGCGGCTGCGCCGGACCGCCTCGATGCCGGCCGCGCCGTCGTGCGCCTCGTCGACGACCTCGATGTCCGGGGCCGAGCCGAGAATGGTGCGCAGGAACACGCACACCATGGGCTCGTCGTCCACCACCACTACCCGGGCCACGCTCACACCTCCGATTCGGCGGTCGGGACGAACCCAGGCAGCGTCGCCTCGACGCTGAACCCGCCATCGGAACAGGGTTCGGCACGCAACCTGCCGTGCACAAGCTCCATACGCTGCCGCAGATGCGCGATGCCCAGACCGGAGCCCGTACCGGCGAGCGCGCTGCGGGGTCCGCCGATCGGCGGCGTGTTGTGGACCGTCAGCCGCACCTGGGCGTTGCCGTACTCCACTCGCACCCTCACGCGGGCGCCCGGAGCGTGCTTGCGTACGTTGGTCAGCGCCTCGCGCAGCACGTGGTAGGCGGTGCGCCCGACCACCGGTGAGGCCAGCGCCGGGTCGCCTTCCTCGGTCAGCTCGGTCGGTATCCCCACCGCCACGGACTCGGCGACCAGGTCGGCGAAGCCCGCCACCGAGGGGGTCCGGTCGCCCTCCGGCGCGGTGCGCAGAATGCCGACCAGGTCCCGCAGTTCCTCCAGTGCCTGGCAGCCCGCGGCACGCAGGTCCTCCGCCGCTTGCCGGGTCGCCTCGTCCGGTGCCGTCACGCGCAGCGCACCGGCCTGCAGCACCATCAGGCTCACTCGGTGGGTGACCACGTCGTGCATCTCACCGGCGAGCCGGGCGCGTTCTTCGGTGCGGGCTTGCTCGGCCAGCAGATGACGCTCCCGTTCGGCACGCTCGGCGCGCTCGACCAGTGCCTGCATTAGCCTGCGGCGGGCGTCGAAGTACAGCGCCAGCAGCGGCCCGACCGCGGTACGCAGCAGCCCGATCGTCATGTTCGTGACGGACGGCTCCCAAGGCCGCATGACGACGAGGGTGAAGGCGGCGAGCGCGAGGTACGCCGTCCGGCGGTTGTGCTGGTAGAAGAGCGGACCGTAGGCGGCCAGCATGGTGGCGAGGGGGGCCCACACGCCGCCCTGGTGGGCCGGTGTCAGCACACCCGCCGGTGAGACGAGCAGGGTCACCGCGAGCGTGAACGCGCCGAGCACGCCGATGACGGTCAGCGGGGCGCTGCGACGCACGGCGAGCGAGGCGCAGGCGAGCGCCTGCACGCCCAGCATGACCCAGGCGAGTGTGCCCGGCTGGTCGGGCCACCAGGTGGCGCCGGCCAGTGTCGTGCCGGTGTCGAGCAGTACGAAGGCGGCCGCGATCATCACGTCCACGGCGAGCCGGTGCCGGCGGTGCCATGGTCCGTCACACGCCCCCCGGTCGTCGGTCATGACGCTCACCGTAGGGCATCCGCTGCGCGGCCCCCTCCGGGCCGGCAGTACTGGATACTTCCGCCTCGGGCGGACCCTACGAAAGTCGTATGCCGGAGATTGTGAGCATGCCTTCGTCGGGTGAGGAACCAACCGCTCGCCCTGCCGCGCGGCGTGCCCGCCGCGGTGGAATGGAGGCATGGATGCGACAGGCAACCCCGTCACGACGACTCCCCGACTCGGTCGCTACACGATCGACACACACAGTTCGTCCATCTCGTTCAGGAGCAGACACCTTTTCGGCCTTCTGCCGGTGCGCGGCACCTTCGCGATCCGCGGCGGCACCATCGAGGTGGCCGAGCCGCTCTCCCGGTCGGGTGTGTACGTGGAGGTCGATGCAGCGAGTTTCCGCACGGGCCACGCCCAGCGGGACGCCGCCGTACGGTCGGCGAAGTTCCTGAACACCGACCGGTACCCGCAGATCACGTTCGCCTCCTCCGACCAGGTGGACGCCACCACGGTCTCCGGCACGTTGACCGCATGCGGAGTCTCCCGGCCGGCCAGCCTTTCGATCGTGCACTCCGAGGTGCTTGCGGATGCCTTCACCGTCCGTGCCACCACGCGGGTCGACCGCACCGAGTTCGGCGTGACGGCGGCCCGTGCCATGGCCGGACGCCGACTCGACCTGACCTTGGAGATCCGTTGCGTCCGCACCTGACACCGGGGGCAGCCCTCCGATCGGCGGGAGGCGGTCATGACTGAAGCGGTCGTGGTGGAGGGCCTGCACAAGCGGTACGGCGCGGTGCGGGCGGTGCGCGGGGTGAGCTTCACCGTGGAGCACGGGGAGATCTTCGCGCTGCTCGGCCGCAACGGCGCGGGCAAGACCACCACCATGGAGATCCTGGAGGGCTTTCGGGGCCGCGACTCCGGACGGGTCGACGTGCTCGGTCTGGACCCGGGTGAAAAGGCCATCGAGCGCATCCTGCGCGAGCGGATCGGGCTGGTGTTGCAGGACATCGCGGTCGAGCCCTATCTCAGCGTCCGCGAGACCATCGCCCGCGACGCGGGCTACTACCCCGCGCCCCGCGACGTCGACGAGGTGATCGGCCTGGTCGGCCTCGCCGGGCTGGAGAACAAGAAGGTCCGGGCGCTCTCCGGCGGCCAGAAGCGCCGCCTGGATGTCGCGCTGGGCCTGATCGGCAACCCCAGCCTGCTCTTCCTCGACGAGCCGACGACCGGATTCGATCCGAACGCGCGCCGGAAATCCTGGCAGTTGATACGGGACCTGCGCGAGGCGGGAACCACCATCCTGCTCACCACCCACTACATGGAAGAGGCCCAGCAGCTGGCCGACCGCGTGGCGGTGATCGCCGACGGACGGATCGTGGCCGAGGGCACCCCTGCGACCCTGGGCGGACGCGACACCGCACTGGCCCGGATCCGCTTCGCGCTGCCACCCGGAACCACGGTCGCCGATCTGCCGGTTCCCGCCACACGCGGGGAGGACGGCCTGGTCACCGTCGAGTCCGCGGAACCGACCCGGACGCTCCACCGGCTCACCGACTGGGCGCTGTGCCGCGACGCCGTGCTCGCCGGGCTGACGGTCGACCGGCCGAGCCTGGAGGACGTCTATCTGCGCCTGACCTACCAGCACCAGAGCGCGCCGGAGCGCATGGCGGAAAGGAGCCCACTGTGAGCATCGCCCCCTCCTGTGCCGCGGCCGGGCGGGCGCCGCGCCGTGGCATCGGCCTGCTGTGGCATCAGATCCACTACGAGCAGTTGTCGTTCTGGCGCAATCCGCAGAGCGCGTTCTTCACGTTCGCCTTCCCGGTCGTGGTCATGGCCATCTTCGGCGGGCTGTTCGGCGGCATCCCGAAGAGCGAGTTCTACTACGGGCGATCCGCGCTCCAGTACTACGTGTCCACGATCGCCGCGGTGTCCGTGCTGGGCTCCTGCTACAGCCAGTTGGCGATCGTGCTCGCGACGCGCCGGCAGAACGGGATACTGAAGCGGGTCCGGGCCACCCCCCTGTCCGCCTCCGCGTACTTCGTGGGTCTGCTGGCGCACTGCATCCTGGTGAGCGTCGTCGACGTCCTGCTCATCACGGCGGTCGGCAGGGTCTACGGCGTCGCGCTGCCCGACGCCTCGCAGTGGCCCGCGCTCGCGGTGTCTCTGGTGCTCGGCGCGGCCGCCTTCTGCGCCCTCGGGGTCGCGGTGGCCTCGCTGGTCCGCAACGCGGAGGCGGCGCCGTCGGTCGTGCAACTCGTCCTGTTCCCGCTCGTCTTCATTTCGGGCACGTACATGCCGATCCACTCCGCTGTGCTGAACGGCATCGCCGGTGCGCTGCCGGTGAAGCCTTTCAACGACGCCCTGCTCCCCGCCTTCACCACGGACCACGTGGGCCTGCCCTGGCGGGACTACGGCGTGCTGCTGCTGTGGGGGGTGGCCGGTGCGGCGGTGGCCGTCCGGCGGTTCCGCTGGGATCCGCGTGCGCAGTGAATGTCACGGTTCACCGGCCGCAACCCGGAGCTGGAGCACGACGCTTCGTCCGGCGCTCGATACGTCGGCAGCCCAACTGCCGCCATGACGACTCATGTTCAGGCGACCTCGAGAGCAGACCTGGGACGCTCCATCGTCACCTACAGTGGTCCGCTGCACGGAAGTTGAGCCAAAACCGGTTGCAGTGAACGAAGCCACCCAGACGTCCCCGCTCCGTGCCTCGGACCACCACCCGGGCCGGGGCACGGTGCGCGTCGACCTCGAGACCCGGAAGTAGCCGTCGGCCGAAATGCTCTGTACACATTTCTCACTGATGTCGCAATGAGAGTTTTCCGTGAAGATTCTGACGATTGTGTCGAGTTTGCCGTGTCGTTGCATCACGCTCGGTGGCGGAGATCGCAACTAGCCCTGCATGGAGGCCGAGTTGAGCGAGCTGGATGCATCGGGTGCCGAGCACATCGGGCCGACACACTTATCTGCTGCGCCGCGACCGCTCACGGGGTCCGCCCGGGAGATCCCCAAGGCGACCCTGGTCCAGCTACGGCTTCCGGCGCCCCCGGCAGGGCAGGCGCTGATCAAGTCGGCGTACGTCCGTCAACTCAGACTGCGACCGGACGAGGCACACGCCGTCCGTGACCACCTCCGGCACACCGCCCAGGCGGCCGGTGAGGTCTCCGGCGAGGTCTCCGACGAACTGTTCGATCTGCTCGCGGAGTTCGGTCAGCAGTCGCAGCCCTCGCTGCTGCCGCCGCCGAGTGCCTTCGTCGACATTCCGGTTCCGGCACTGAAGGCCTTCGGGGACGCGCTGGTCGAGCTGCGGCAGCGGCGAGCCGCACGCCTGGCCGCCGACCGGGCCGAGGTGACCGCAGCAACGGCGTCGACCGACCCGCAGGGCCTGGCCCAGCAGGATGTGCGCAGCGCCCTCGTGGCGGTGCGGGGGCTGGTGGCCAACACGCAGGCGACCCCGCTCGGCATGCTGAACCTGGAGCGCCTGGAAATGGTGCCGGCCGGACTGGAGCGGGGCGAGCTGATCGCCACGATTCCGCTGGCCCCGCTGGAGGAGACGGCGGTCAGCCACAAGGAATGGTCGGTCCGGAGCAAGGAGTTCACGTCGATCGTGACCGACTCCCTGGAAACGGTCAGCGAGACCGGGGTGACGGACAACACCGAGCTGTCCCAGTCGACGTCGTCGCAGGCGCAGCACTCCAACCAGTTCAACGTCACCGCCACGGTCACCGGTGGCATTCCGGTGATCAACGGCTCGGCCCAGTCGGGCTTCTCCTCACAGGACTCCAAGTCGCAGTCCGCGACGGACAGCACCAAGCACGCCACCTCGCTGACCAAGAAGGCGTCGTCGCGCGCCAAGCAGGAACACAAGGTCACCATCTCCACCACCACGGTCACCGGCAGCGAGGAGACCTCGACCCGCGTGCTGAAGAACCCGAGCCAGGTCTCGGCGATGCGGGTCGACTACTTCAGCCTGATGCGCAAGTGGCGGGTGCGGCTCTACCGGCACGGCCTGCGGCTGACCTACGACCTGGTGATCCCGGAGCCCGGGGCCGGCCTGCGCCGGATGCACAAGGAACTCGCCGATCTCAAGGGCCAGTTGGGTCCGTTCCAGTTCGCTCTGCCGCACTCGGACATCACCGACGAGATCCGGCCGGGCGAGTCACAGCCGCACTTCCGGGTGCTGGCCGAACGGTACGGCGCGGTGGTGCCGGACCCGCCCCTTGCGCCCTCGGCCCCGCAGTTCAGCGTGGCCGCCCCCTCGCAGGACGAGGGCTGGCACATCTTCACCCCGGACCCGCTGGAGGTCCCGGAGGGGTACCGCATCAAGACCCTGAACCTGTGGTTCGCGACCACGAGCAAGACGGGCAGCGAGAACAAGTTCAGTTTCAAGGTGCTGGGCACGCCGCTGTACATCAAGGACCAGGAGCAGGGCGAGTACGGGCCGATGGAGCTGACCTCCGGCGCCTACGGCAAGTTCATGCTGTACGCGACCGGCAAGGTCTACATCTCGTTCGAGATGATCAACAACCGGAACACGACGATCAGGGTCGCCTCCGAGATCGAACCGATTCCCACGCAGCCCGACCCGGACCCCACCAAGCCGGCGCACAGCAACCGCGTCCGGGACAAGTGGCAGTCGGACGTCTGGAACCTGCTGCGGGACGCGGCGCAGACCCAGTACTACGAGCGTCAGCAGGACATCGCCACCAAGTCCGCGGCGCTGCAGGAGCAGATCGAACAGGTCGACACGCTCACCCTCCGCCGGGAGGAGAGCGAGGAGATCATGAAGGGGGTGCTGCGCTTCCTGCTCGGCCCGGACTTCGCTTTCATGCCCCCGGAGGTCGTCGACGCCTTCGTCAAGGCCCGGGTCGACCTGGAGCACGGCATCGGCTTCGACGAGAACGGCCTCGGCCTGGACGCCACGGCGTGGGCCACCGTGCGCGAGCACGAGGACGTCGTCCGGTTCATCAACCAGGCCATCGAGTGGGAGAACGTCGTCACGTTCCTTTACTCGTACTTCTGGGACGTGCCGCAGAGCTGGAACTTCGTCCGCCGGCTTCGGCATCCGGACGCCAACCGGCAGGCGTTCCTACGGTCCGGCAGCGCGCGCGTGGTCCTGACCGTCCGCAAGGGCTGGGAGGAGGACTGGGTGAGGTTCGCCGAGGGCGGCTTCAAGTCCCCGCCGACGACGCCCGATTCGCAGTACCTCACCATCGCGCGGGAGATCGCCGCCTACGACGACCGTAACTATCCGGGCATCCCGCCGGCCAATCCGGGCCGCACCGCGGTCCGGCTGGAGGAAGCCGTCTACGCGACCTCCAAGGACGTCCTGGGCAAGAGCGCCAACCCGGTGACCATCAGGGTGGATTCGAGCAAGGACTTCCTGGTCGGCGCCCAGGTCGTCATCGACTCCGCCGACAAGACCGACCCCGCCGACGGCAGGGTGGTCCAGGAGAGTCAGATCATCACCGCGATCCCCGACGCCACCCGCATCACGGTCGCCCGGCTGGACCGGGCCCACGACGGCTCGGTGACCCCGTTCGCCGTGCTGCAGCCCGGCACCAAGGGCGCGCTGATCGCCGAGTGGAACGAGTACACCCCGTCGTCGGGCACCGACATCGAGATCGGCTCCGACCTGGACAGCGGAGCCTGATCCCATGGCCGTCCAGGCCAAGGAGGAGGTTCGCTGGGGACTGGTCGCCGAGGCGCTCACCTCCTACAAGCACGCGGTGATGCTCGCTCGCGGCATCACCGCGGCGGAGCAGGCCGAGATCGACCAGAGCCCGAACAGGGCGGAACGGCTACGGGAGAAGGAAACCCGCACCGTGCCGCGCGAGGACATGGAGGCGGCGCACCTGATCGCCACCGAGGTCCGGGCGCTGTTCGTGGAGTGGCAGCAGCGCTACTACTCGGTTGTCTGGCCCGGCCAGCTGGAGCTGGGCGTCCGCATCACCATGAACTCGGCGTCCGCCGCCACCAAGCACCTGGTCGAGGAGACCCGCCGGATCCTGGACGGAACCCCGCCGGGTGCGGGGCAGGTCCGGGCTCTGTACGGCGCCTGGCCCCTGATCTGGGTCCAATGGCTCTACGCGGCGTACGAGCCCCTGCAGATCATCGAGGGCGAACTCGCGCTGTCGGACACGGCCATCGGCCAGGTCGGTGAACTGCTCAACGACATCGTCGACTTCGTTTTCTCCATGATTCCTGTGGTCGGCGAATTCGTGCTGGAGTATGAGGCCGTTTTCGGATTCCAGTTCGCGGGTGGCCGGAAGCTATCCCCGGCCGAGCGGGCGCTGGCCGCCTTCGGTCTCATCCTCCCGTCCGTGCTCGGTGTCCTCGTGAAGGAGGCACCGAGAGTCGGCGTGGCCCTGCGGAGCTTCCGGGTGAATCTCGCGAGGCGCATTCCCGGTTCCGCCGCCGCGAAGCTCGACCGTTTCACGGCCGACTTGGTGATCGGCCTGCGCGCCCTCCCCAAACAGTCGTTCGACAAATTCCTGCAGATCATTCGGGTCGTCGGGAAGCTTACGGCGGATCAGGCGAAGGCGTTCAACTTCTATGTCTCGCGTATCGACTACGCCTCACGCCTGGCCCAGTGGATGAGGATCATCGAGAAGGAACTCGGGAAGGTCCTCACCGGCGTGCATGCGGTCAAACGTCCGCCCAACGCCGTCATCGGACCGCACGAGCGGGCGATGATGGAGGAGCTGAGCAGGCTCAGCAACAAGCCCGTCGTGTCGGTTCCGGAGATGCATCCACGGGACTACGACGACTTCGTGCGGAAACTGGCCACGGATCCGCAGACCAAGATGCCCCAGGTGAAGGGCGTCAAGTATGCCGACACCGTCTGGGGCTCCGAATTCGCGGAGCTGTACCAGGTGCAGGAGGCCAAGTCCGGAGAGAATGTCCTGGACGCCATCAAGAAACGCGGCAAAGGGAAACAGGCCTCCACACTCGTGGTGCAGAACGGTCCCGGCATGACCCACGATCTCCCGTCGCTGTTCGGCAACCGGTTCTGGTGCAAGCCGGACTTCCAGTGGATCAACAAGATCGTCATCATCGAGGCCAATACCCTCAAGATCATCGAACGCCCGGTCCGCTACATCACCATGGATCCCCAGGTCTACGCCCTCACCCGCGCCCTCATCGGCAACCCTGCCCACCTCATCAAGACGGCTGAGGAAGTCAGCCAGGCCGAGGAGGAGGAGAAGAAGCGCGCCGCCGCGCCACGCTGAGTGCCCCGCACCGCACGGACCGCCGAGTTTCACATGGGGCCGCTCACAACGGCTGACGCGCTGAGGACAAGCAGGTGGTGGACCGGCGTGGCGTAGGTCCGGTGGACGCTTCGTTGCAGGGGGCAGCCGCCGGCTGGCTGCCCCCTGTACGCGCTCGCTGGATTTCTGTGCCTGGTGTTAGACCGTCAGCCGACGCCCGGTTCGGCGGGGTTTCCGACGTTCAGCGCGGCCAGTGGGGCCGAGGCCGGCGCCCACCAGTACCACCGGCCCGTGCTCGGTCGCCCGTCGGACGACGTCGGCGACCAGTCGATGTTGTCCTGCACAGTGCCCCCAGCCGGCATCGACGGCTCGACCACCCACGCGTCGAGGTCGTGCGCAGCCTGGTAGAAGGCCGGGTACTGCGCGTCAAAGCCGTGCCGGGCGCACGCAGGCCGGTGGCAGTAGCCAACCCACTCTGGGTGAGACCGCGGTGATCTCCTGCGGGTTCGTCGACTGGCGCCGGTCACCGAGCGACTGCGGCGGCACGCGTCACAGGCGTTCACTGTCGAGACCGAGTGGTAGTTCCTAACCGGCTTCCGGTCCGGCGTACGCGAAGTCGTACGGGGCCCAATCGGTGACCCGGCGGTAGCCGAGGCGCTGGTAGAGGGCGTTGCTGGTGGGGTTGGCCGCGTTCGTGTAGAGCACGACCTCCGTGGCGCCCGCGGCGAGCGCAGCCCGGCTCACCTCGGCGGTCACGGCGGCCGCGTAGCCGTGGCCACGGAGATGGGCCGGGGTATAGACGGGGTCCACCCGAACCATCCCGGCGACCAGTGGGTTCACGCCCGCCATGGAGACAGGGGCGCCATCCGGGGTCTCCCAGAAGGTGTAGCGCTTCTCGGCGAAGCGGGTGCCGGCCCAGGAGTCGGCATCGATGGTGACGGTCTCCCCGAGGTCCGTGGCGAGTTCACGGCACCAGCGCATGAGGTGCTCGTGGTCCTGCCCGCCCACGATCCGGCCGCGGCCCTCCGGGTGCGGCTCCGGCGGGGTGAGCGTACCGAGACGGTACAGGTGCATCCGGACGCGGAGCGTGGGTGTCGCGCCGGTGTGCCGCTGCCAGGCCTCGGCGAACGCAGTGGCGGTGTCGTGGTCCGCAGTGACGCCCGAGAGTGTGTGGCCTAGGCCGGTCAGCCGGGCGGCGAGGGCGTCGGCCCGCTCGGGCGAGAGCGGGGTGAGCGTCAGCCGGCGGGTCGGCGGGCGGTAGAAGATCGCCTGGGTCTCGCCCTCCGACTCCATCCGGCCGAAGAGGACGGTTCCGGGGTCGAACGCGCCCGGGCGGGTCCGCCATTTCTCCATCACGGTGAGTGGCGTGTTGTGCAGGACAGGGCGCGAGCGGAGGAAGTCTCCGGCCTGGGCGAGAAAGTCGTCGATGTCTTCGGTGAGGTGCCAAGCATCCGAGTGCATGGTTGATGATCCCGCATGCACTCGGAGCCGGGGAGCCGATACCCGAAGGCGAGTCGTCGTCATGCCCCATACGCGCAGCCAACTAAGAGTGGTTACACAGGAGTTACCATGGACGCCGGCCGCAAGGCCCGCGACCGGGGGGAGCCAGAGGCGTTCGCTGGCCCAGTCCACAAGGTCGCCGATGAAACAACGGGAGAATACGAGCTCTCAGTCAATGCCTCCCCGCTCGGGCCAGGGCGCTTTCGGCCTGGGTGGCCAGGGCGGCGACGAGATCGGCTGCGGGTGGCCGGTCATTGACCAGGTCGACGCCCTCCCCGGCCCACACCGGCAGCGGTGGCACATCGGCTCGTGCCACGTCGGCCTGGTAGTCCGCTCGGGCCCGGGGGTCCGCGGCGAGTTCCGCCTCCCGGCCCCGCCAGCGGTCCAGGTAGGGATGGCCCAGAGTGCGAGCCGAGTACGTCGCCGGCCAGTTGGCGCCCCGGGCGATGTCGAGGACTCTGTTGCGTTCTGTGTCCTGCCCGCGCCCGTGGAGGATCGCCTCGGCGGTCGAGGGGTCGACCAGGGACTCGGCGGTGACCTGGAAGCGCGTGCCGATGAGCGCCCCGGCAGCCCCCAGCGCCAGGGCAGCGGCCACACCGCGGCCGTCGGCGATCCCACCGGCGGCCAGCACCGGCACCGGTGCCACCAGATCCACCACGACCGGCACGAACGGCAACGTGGCCCTTCCGCGCCGGGCCCCGTGCCCACCGCTCTCGGTGCCCTGCGCCACGATGACGTCGGCGCCCGCGTCCACCGCCCTGCGGGCCTCCTCCAGATCGGTGACCTGAACGATCACCGCCGCTCCGGCCGCGCGGATGCGCTCGACGAACGGGCTCGGATCCCCGAAGGACAACATCACCGCCACGGGGCCGTGACTCAGCGCCTGTTCCACCGCGTCGACACCGGCCGACCAGCTCAGGAACCCGACTCCCCAGGGCCGTCCACACCCTGCCACGATCGGCAGCTCGCGGGCCAGCCAGTCCCGGTCGCCGTACGCGCCCCCCAACAGCCCGAGCCCGCCGCCGTGGGAGACGGCCGCTGCCAGCGCGCCTCCGGCCGTCCCGCCCATGGGCGCCAAGGCAATCGGATGCTGCACACCGAACAACTTCTTGACTGCTCTCCTCCCTGAAGGGAGGAGATTCCTGGCTCAGGCTGCCTGCCGAGGCGGCGCCTCAGCGGGTC
>NZ_JBEXYL010000162.1:0-12623 GCF_040630895.1 Streptomyces sp. NPDC005728 | reverse complement strand
ACGCCGAATCGCCCTGGCGGCGATCCGGCTGCCTCTGCCCTGCTCCGCAGGAATCCGATTCCTCCCCGACCTGAAGGCCGGGGCATCCTCGCAGGTGCCCGGTGAAGAAGATCGTGGGCCGCGAGCGGAGCATCGTCACCGGCGCCCTCGGACTGCTGCTCGCCGTGCCGGCGCCTTCGGCATCGACAGGGAAATCGTCCAACGCACCCCGGGAACAGGGGATTCACCGCGCTACCCCGAGCGCTGGACCGTGGAGCGGGCGTACGCAGGCCCCGGGCTCCTTCGAGCGGTGCCCGGGGCGCGCCTGCTGGTGGCCGTGGCCGGACGGCGCCGGCGGTCCCGGCCGACTACTCCTGGGCGTCGAACTGGCCGGGCTGGTAGTCGCCGCCGGGGATCTTGCAGATGACGCCCAGCCGGTTGGAGGTGTTGATCAGGGAGATGAGCAGGACCAGGGCGACCAGTTCCTCATCGTTGTAGTGCTTGGCGGCCTCGGCCCATGCCTCGTCGGTGACGCCGCCGGCCGCGTCCGCGACACGGGTGCCCTGCTCGGTCAGCTCCAGCGCGGCGCGCTCGGCGTCGGTGAAGACGTTCGACTCCCGCCAGGCCGCGACCAGGCTGACGCGTACCGGGCTCTCGCCTTCGTGCAGGAGGTCCTTGGTGTGGGCGTCGGTGCAAAAACCGCAACCGTTGATCTGGCTGGCGCGGAGTTTGACCATGTGCTGGGTCGCGGACGGCAGCGTCGACTCCGCGATGATCACGCGGCTCGCCGAGGCGATGTACTTCATCGCCTTGCCGGCGATCGGGCTGGCGGAGAGGTTCAGGCGGGGTTCCATCAGACCTTCTTTCGAGGGCCACCGGCCTTTGTGCCGGTGGGGGGATCGGATCCTTGGGTTCGCGGCGCGGCGCAGAGGCCTGGGGCGCTGCGGTGTCGGTGGTGGCCGGTGGGTGCACACGCGGGGACCGGGGCAGGAGGAACGCGGGAGGGGGCAGGGCCTGCGAGCCGCGCGTACCGCGTTCCTCCTGTGTCCCGCCGTCCGGCAGCACAGGGCCCTGGCGGCAGTGCTGCGGGGCGGTTACACCTCTACGACGAGACAGCCCTGCGAAGTGTGAGGCCGGGGATGGTGAGCGTGTCTCGCGGCGCCGCACGGAGGGGGCCGTCTGCGGCGCTGCGGGAAGCGGTGGCACGGGCGTTCGGCCGGGGGGCCGGGGGCTGATGTGGTGGGGAGGGCGGGGCGCTCTCGTGCGGTGCACCGGCCCGGTGCGGGCGCGGCCGGCGGGCGCCGGTGCCGGGAGCCGGGCGGGCGTCGTCCTGGCCGGCCTCACATTTTGCGGGGCTGTTCCGTCGTAGAGGTGTACCTGCCGAACAACCCGTAAGGATTGATCATGCCGCGTTTGAATCTGCCCGCCAGCCCCCTCGCCGGCAAGGCCCTGAAGTACATCGCCTCGGCGAGCAAGGCGGTCTTCGACGGCACCACGGTGCCGAAGTCGACGCAGGACATGGTGTTGCTCCGCGCCAGCCAGATCAACGGCTGCGGTTTTTGCACCGACGCCCACAGCAAGGACCTTCTGCACGCGGGTGAGAGCCCGGTACGCGTCAGCCTGGTCGCGGCCTGGCGGGAGTCGAACGTCTTCACCGACGCCGAGCGCGCCGCGCTGGAGCTGACCGAACAGGGCACCCGTATCGCGGACGCGGCCGGCGGTGTGAGCGACGAGGCGTGGGCCGAGGCCGCCAAGCACTACAACGATGAGGAACTGGTCGCCCTCGTGACGCTCATCTCCCTGATCAACGCCTCCAACCGGCTGGGCGTCATCACCAAGATGGCCGGCGGTGACTACCAGCCCGGCCAGCACGGATAAGCACCCTGCCCACGCCCCGGGCGCCGCACGGCGGAGCCAGGGGCGTGGCACTCCGGCCCGCCCCTGGACGTCATCCCGTCCAGGGGCGGAGCTTTTCGGGGTTGAGGACGGCCCAGATGCGGGTGATGCGGTCGCCTGCCACGTCGAATGCCAGCACGGACAAGGTGGTGCCGGCGCGCTGCAGCACCAGGCCGGGCTGGCCGTTGACCGCGCACTCCACGATCGTCACCTCGGGTGCGCCGGCGGCGGAGCCGGCGAAGAAGCGTGCGACCTGTTCGCCGCCCTCGACGGGGTGGAGCAGCGCACCCACCAGGCCGCCGCCGTCCGTGATCGCCGTCGCGTCGGGGTCGAGCAGACCGATCAGGGCCTCGATGTCCTTGGCCTCCCACGCCTGCTTGAAGTCGCGGACGATTCCGGTGCGTTGGGACTGCGTCGTCACGGGCGCCGGCTGCGTGCTGATACGGCGGCGGGCCGAGGAGGCCAGCTTGCGGCACGCCGCCGGTGTACGGCCGACGATCTCCGCGACCTCGGCGAACGCGTAGTGGAAGACGTCGTGGAGGATGAAGACGACGCGCTCGGCCGGGGTCATCGATTCCAGGACGACGAGGAACGCCATGTTCACCGACTCGTCGAGGGTCACCCGGTCGGCCGGATCGACGGCGGTGTGCGACCGCCCGCTGATCCACTCCATCCCGCCGGGCAGGGGCTCGGGCACCCACTCGCCGACATACCGCTCGCGCCTCGCCCGTGCCGAGCCGAGCAGGTCCAGGCAGATACGGCTGGCGACCTTCGTCAGCCAGCCGCCCGGGGCCGCGATGGCCTCCTGCTCCTTGGGCGACAGGGCGTACCAGCGGGCGTACGTCTCTTGCACGACGTCCTCGGCGTCAGCGACCGATCCGAGGAACCGGTAGGCGAGGTTGATCAGTTGACGCCGCTCGCTCAGGACCGCGCTCAGTCCTGGATCCACCTGGCCGTCCTCTGATAAGTCCTGTGTGCTCATGCTGTCGCCAACCCCCTGCCCCGGCCGCCGCCGCTGTGCGTCATCTCACCTTATACAGGGCCCGGAGAGGGCCGATCGAGGAGCCGTCTCAGGTGGCTGGAAAAGCGGTGGAGAACGGCTTGCCGAGACTGTCTGCCGAATTCCCCGGTCCGTACTGTGTTCTTGCCCGTGTACGGCACCGAATTAAAGAGGGCACGGGTTTTCTGCCGCCGCGGCGAACTTTTTAGTTCCCGGCCCGCTGACCCGGTTTCTGCTGCTTCTACAGTTACGAGGCATCCATGACGGAAGAAGCCGTGACGGAACCACTCGTCGCCTTCCCCCAGGACCGTACGTGTCCCTACCACCCGCCGGCCGGATACGACCCGCTGCGGGAAGCCCGCCCGCTGTCGAGGGTCACGCTCTACGACGGGCGCTCCGTGTGGCTGGCCACCGGCATGTCGGCGGCGCGGGACCTGCTCAGCGATCCGCGCCTGTCCGCCGACCAGGACAACGAGGCGTTCCCCTCCCCCACCGAGGGCTTCAGGAACCGGGTGCGCGGGCGCCGTCTGTCCCTGCTCGGCATGGACGACCCCGAGCACAAGGCGCTGCGGCGCACGGTGATCCCCTACTTCACGGCCAAGCGCATCGCGGCCCTGCGCCCGCGCATCCAGGAGATCGTCGACACACTCCTGGATGCGATCGTCGCCGGCGGGCCGGTGGCCGAGCTGGTGCGGGCGTTCGCGCTGCCCGTGTCGTCCCAGGTGATGTGCCTCATGATCGGCGTGCCGTACAGCGACCACGAGTTCTTCGAGGAGCAGTCGCGGCGGCTGCTGGCCGGTCCGCGGGTGGAGGACACGCAGAAGGCCGGGGAGCAACTCGATGCCTATCTCAGTGAGTTGATCGAACGTAAGCAGCGCGAGAAGGGTGACGGACTGCTCGATGAGCTGATCCACCATCAGCTTGCCGCGGGGGAGCTGGAACGCGACGATCTGATGGCGCTGGCTGCGCTGCTGGTCGTCGCCGGGCACGAGACCACCACGAACATGATCTCGCTGGGTGCGTTCACGCTGCTCGAGCACCCCGGGCACCTCGCCGAACTGCGTGCGGAGCGCGAGCTGATGCCCGCGGTCGTCGAGGAACTACTGCGGTTCTGTTCCGTCGCCGAGGGCGGGATGCGGGTGGCGACGGCCGACATCGACATCGCCGGGCACACGATCCGCGCCGGTGACGGCGTCATGATGTCGACGTCCCTGATCAACCGTGACACGGCCGTCTACGGCACGCCCGACGAGCTGGACTGGCACCGCCCGGACCGGCACCACCTCGCCTTCGGCTACGGCATCCACCAGTGCCTGGGGCAGAACCTCGCCCGCGCCGAGATCGAGATCGCGCTGCGCGCCCTGTTCGATCGGCTGCCCGGGCTGAAGCTCGCGGTGCCCGCCGGGGAGATTCCCTTCAAACCGGGAACCACCCTGCAGGGCATGCTCGAACTCCCGGTGACCTGGTAGGAGATGGCGGTGCGGATTTTCGTCGACAAGGACCGGTGCATGGGCGCGGGCATGTGCGCGCTGACCGTTCCGGGCGTCTTCACACAGGACGACGACGGGCTCAGCGAGGTTCTTCCCGGGCGGGAGGACGGCGCGGGCGAGCCGCTGGTGCGCGAGGCGGTGCGGGCCTGTCCGGTGCAGGCGATCGCCGTCGAGGAGGGTTGACTGCTCTCCTCCCTGATGGGAGGAGATTTCTGGCTCAGGCTGCCTGCTGAGGCGGCGCCTCAGCGGGTCTTGCGCCCTCGACACCAGCCGGGTTCAGACCTGCCCGGATGAGCATGTGGACGCCGAATCGCCCTGGCGGCGATCCGGCTGCCTCTGCCCTGCTCCGCAGGAATCCGATTCCTCCCCGGCCTGAAGGCCGGGGCATCCTGGGAGGTGCCCGGTGAGGCGGCGGGGCCGGCACGCATCGTCGTGTCCGGCCCCGCGGCGCACAGGCGCAACGTGAGGGGGGAGGGAGGCTCACGGCCTCCCTCCCCCCTCGTTCTTCTGCTCAGCGGATCTTCATCGTGGCCATCATGCCCATCGCGGAGTGGTCGAGCATGTGGCAGTGGTACACGTACTCCCCCGCATACGTGTCGAACGTCGCCTGGAGTTTGACGGTCTCTCCGGGCTGGAGCACCACCGTGTCCTTCAGGCCCGACTCGGCCGGCCCCGGTGCCTTCCCGCCGCGTTCGATCACCCGGAACTGGATCAGGTGCATGTGGAAGTTGTGGGCGGCTTTCACGTTGGCGTTGGTGACGGTCCAGATCTCGCTGGCGCCGTAGGGGACGACGGCGTCGATCCGCTCGGGGTCGTACAGCTTGTCGTCCATGTAGGCCTGGGGGTCGGGGCGGCCGTCCTCGTCCATGCGCAGCACGATGGTGCGGCTGCCCGTCGGGGCGGGCAGCGGCGGCAGGGTGCGCAGTACGGAGGGGACGGAGCTGGGGTCGTCGGCGGTGCGCGTGACGTCGAAGCGCATCACCTGCCCGACCTGCTCGACGGGGCCGCGGCCCGCGGTGTTCTGCAGGACCACCTGGGTGCCGACGGGATAGCGGGAGAAGTCGATGACGACGTCGGCGCGTTCGCCCGAGGAGAGGTAGACGGACTTGGTGGTGTTCGGGCTGGGCAGCAGTCCGCCGTCCGAGCCGATCTGGATCAGGTCGCTTCCGTCGGCCAGGCGCAGCTCGAAGAAGCGCATGTTGGAGGTGTTGGCGAAGCGCAGCCGGTATTTACGGGCGGCGACTTCGAAGTACGGGTAGGGAGCGCCGTTGACCAGGAGGGAGTTGCGGTTGCGGTCGCTCATGGCGTACAGGAGCTGGCCGCTCTGGTCGAAGTCCGCGTCGCGTATCTGGATCAGTACGTCGTACTTGCCCTTGGGCAGGGGCAGGGCGTCCTCGGTGCAGTCGCTGATCAGGTAGCTGCCCTGCAGGCCGCGGTAGACGCTCTCGGACTCGCTGTGGTGGGCGTGGTCGTGGTACCAGAGCGAGGCGTGGGGCTGCTTGTTGGGGTAGGTGTAGGTGCGTTCGCCGCCGGGGGCGATGGTGTCCATCGGGCTGCCGTCGCTGTCCTGCGGTACCGAGGCGCCGTGCAGGTGGCGCGAGATGGGTACGTCCAGGCCGTTGCGCTGGATGATGCGGACGGGGCGGTTCTTGCGTGCCTTGATCGTCGCGCCCGGGAACTGGCCGTCGTAGGTGAGCAGTTCGGTCTGGATGCCGGGCAGGATCTCCTTGATGGTCTTGCGTGTGGTGACCTCGTAGGTGTCCACGCCGTGCGCGGTGGACACCGGTCGTGCCACCGGGATCAGCGGCATGGGCACCTTGAAGAGTTCTATGGTCAGGGGCGTGGTGCCGGCCGCCGATGCGTCGGCGGCTTCCGCCTGCCGGGCGGCGAGCAGGGGCACGAGCGATGCCCCCGTCACGGCCGCGGATCCGGTCGCGATTCCTGCGGCCAGTACACGGCGTCTGGTGACCATGATTGTCCTCCTTGGGTGCTGCCTGGTCGAACTGGCTGATCTTTGGCGTCCTCCCCGTCCTGAAGGACGGGGATTCCCCTATGAGGGGGTTGGGCCGGTCGCCCGGCCTGCGGGTTCCTGCTTCACGGACCGACCGGTGTCGAGGTCTCCACAGGCTGAGACGGCCTGCCCGGCCGCCTTGATGTTCTTCGCCGCGTTGATGTCCGCATGATCGGTGTTGCCGCATCCGGGGCTCTTGCACACGAGGACCGCGAGGCTCTCACGGTCCGGTCACAGTCGATCAGCCGGGCCTCGTGCCTTGTGGTGCCGGCGCTGTGTGCGGGCGGCCGGTGCGGTCCCGTTCAGGTGGGGATTCCCTCGCGGCGGACCGTCGGCACGGGGATGCCCAGGGCGCGTAGTTGCTCGAGGGGGTTCATGAACTCGCGGTTCTGCACGATCTTTCCGTCGTCGAGCTGGAAGGAGTGCAGGAAGTGGTTCTCGTAGTGGCCCTCGGGGTAGCCGGGGAAGCAGATCTTTCCGTGGCCGTCGCACTCGACCCAGAAGAAGTTCGGGTCCTGCGTCTCGAAGACCTGGATGTTGTACCACTCCCAGTCGGGGAAGCATTCCAGCGACCAGACTCCGTGCTCGGCCAGGCGGTCGCGGCCCTTGATGACGATGGGCTGACCGGTGTCGTTGGTCCACAGGCCGCCGCTGCCGTGCTCGACGAACAGCTCGTGCCGGGTGAGGCGGGCCGGTCCTTTGGTGGACTCAAGGTACTTCTCGACGGTGGCGCGGTTCTTGCGTCGCAGGTCGGCGGCGTCGGTGAAGCCGTGCGGTGCGTCGTTGGTCATGGTTCTCCCAGCAGCGTGGTCAGGGCCGGAGCACGCTCGAGTGTCGTTGTTGTGGCTCGGGATGCGGTCGAGAAGTGTTCGAGCACGGGCGGTGACGCCGTGTGTCGGCGTCGGCGGCCTCCCGTGGTTCTCGAGCAAAACGCGATGTGCCGGGCGCAGGATGAGATGCGCATGCTCAGCGGCACGAGAGAAGGAGACCTCACCGATGGCAGGCGCTCGCCGACAGGCCACAGGAGATGCGACGACGCCCGGCGCGGCGCACGGCGCGGACGCCGGGCGGCAGCCCGCCTCGGCTGCCGCTTCGGCGCAGGTGACGGGCGAGTTGCTCGAACTGTCCCTGGGGTATGTGTATTCGGCGGCCCTGCACACCGCCGCCCGTTTCGGCATCGCCGACCACCTGGCGGACGGACCCCGCAGCGCCGACGAACTCGCCCGGGCCGCCGGGGTCGACGGCCCGTACCTGTACCGGCTCCTGCGGTTCCTCGCCACCAAGGGTGTCTTCCGCGAGGACGAGGAGGGCCGCTTCCACCTCACCGCGCTCGCCGAGCCGCTGCGCACGGGCACCGAACGGTCGTTGCGCGACTACATCATGGTGCGCGGCGAGGCGGTCTTCTGGGAGTCGGCGGGACGCCTGCACGAGGCGGTCCGCACCGGCACCACCGCCTTCGAGGGCCTGTACGGCGTCCCGTTCTACGACCATGTCGCATCCGACCCGGAGCTGGGCCGGGCCTTCAACGCCAGCATGGCGGCGTTCTCCGAGACCCTGAGCAACGACGTCGCCGGGGCGCTGGACTTCTCCGGCGTCAAGAGCGCCGTCGACGTGGGCGGCGGGCGCGGCGGTCTGCTGCGCGCCCTGCTGCGGGCCAACGAGCACCTGACGGGCATCCTGTTCGACCTGGAGAGCGTGGTGGCCGGGCACGTCCTGGACGTACCCGAGCTGGCCGGGCGCTGGAGCGTCCAGGGCGGGGACTTCTTCGTTTCCGTGCCGTCCGGCGCCGACGTCTACCTCCTCAAGCACGTGCTGGCCAGCTGGCCCGACGAGGAGTGCGTGCGCATCCTTGCCACGTGTCGGCGGGCCATGCCCGCCGGCGGACGGCTGCTGGCCGTCAACGCGATGATCCCGGCGGGCAACGAGCCCCATCCCGGCAAGACCATCGACATGCTGATGATGACGGTCCTGAACGGCAAGGGCCGTACCCGCGCGGAGTACGAGGCGCTGCTCACGGCGGCGGGATTCTCCGTCCTGCGTGTCCTGGAGCCCTCGCCGCACGCGTCGGTGATGGAGGCGGTCGCGGCCGGCTGAGGCGGCACCGGCGCACGGCGGATCGGGTGCGGGCGGTGTTCCCGGAGCGGGCGGGGTCTGCGGTGCGCGGCCGCCAGAGCGTCGGGGCGTCGCAGGACCGCGTCGATGCCGCTACGGCCGTGGGCGGTCGGGCAGGTCGTCCGGCGCGGTGTCGCGCCGGACGCTGCCCTCCCCCGGGTGGAAGGCGCCCGGGTGGCCGCGGCCGGGTGTGCGCTGCCGCTACGGCTGGAGGCGGCCGGTCCGCCAGGTGGGGCCGGTGCGGTCGTAGCGCAGTCGTTCGTGCAGGCGGTCGGTGCCGTTGGCCCAGAACTCCACGGTGTCGGGGGTGAGCCGGTAGGCGGCGTAGGTGGCGGGGCGGGGCAGCGGGCGCTGTGCCTCGCCCAGTTGCCGGGCCCTGGTGCGCAGTTGGGCCAGGTGGTCGAGGTCGTCGATGGGCCGGCTCTGCCGGGAGACGGTGGTCATGGCGTGGGTGAACAGGGGCCGCGCGGACCACAGGGCGTCGGCGTCGGCGTCGGACAGCCGGTTGACGGGGCCCGCGAGGGTGATCTGCTGGCTGGTCTCCCGCCAGTACAGGACGCCGGACGCCCACGGGTTCTCGGCCAGTTCGCTGCCTTTGCGGCTGTCGGCATGGGTGGTGAAGACGAGGCCGGCCTCACTGGTGGAGGAGAGCGTCACGATGCGGGAGGAGGTGCGGCCGCGGGCGTCGGCGGTGGCCAGGGCCAGTGCACGTGGCTCGCGCACCCCGAGGTCGACGGCCTTCTTGAGCCAGGAGGCCAGCAGGGCCATCGGTTCTGCGGGCGGGCTGAGGAACTCGGGGAAGTCGACCTCGAGGGTGCCGGTGAGCGACTCGGAACGGGTGGAGGCGTCGGGCAGGGCCGGTGCCGTGCCGTCGGTGCGGTGCGTGTCAGACATGGAGTTGCCCTTCGATCGTGACGACGCCGTGGCCGAAGACCTCGACGGAGTCGACCCTGTCGCCCTGTCCGGTGACGAGTGCGCCCATGGGAGAGGGACGGCCGATCTCGACGCCCTGGGTGATCTCGATGCGCTGCCCGTAGGCGGCGAGGCCGTGCCGGGCGAGATGGATGGCGATGGGACCGGCGGCGGAGCCGGTGGCGGCATCCTCCACGACCCCGTACGCGGGTGAGAACATGCGGTTGCGCCAGGAACTGCCGGACCCGGCATAGCAGTTGGCCGCCATGTCGGGGAAACGGGCCAGCGCGCGGTGGTCGGGATCCAGCCGGGACAGGGCCTCGACGCTCTCGAGGCCGACGAGGACGTGCCGCGGGCCGTTGCGGTAGATCTCCACCGGGAGCGCCGACTCACCTACGCCGAGGGCCTCAAGGAGCTCGTCCGCCCGGTCGAAGGGCTCCCACACGGGCACCGGCTGGCGCATGCTCGCCGCGACCACCGTGCCGCGCTCGCGTTGGAGGGCGAAGGGGATCACGCCCATGGCGGTCTCGATCCGCAGCCGGTCCGCGTCCGTGCGCCGGCCCAGGGCGATGGCGGTGCCGAGCAACGGGTGGCCCGCGAAGGGGAGTTCGTTGACGGGGGTGAAGATTCGCACATGGGCGTCGGTGCCCCTCTGCCGGGGCTCGAGCACGAAGGTGGACTCCGAGAGGTTCATCTCCCGTGCGATGCGCTGCATCTGCCCGGCATCGAGGTCGTCGCCGGCGAAGAACACCGCCACCGGGTTGCCGGCAAGGGGTACTCGCGCGAACGCGTCGACGACGACGTAGCTGTGCATCGGTTCTCCCACTCGTGGGTGCGGGTGCAGGGTGCGGGCCTTGACGGTCAGGCCGGGCCGGCGGGCGGGGTCGGCGTGAGCAGGCCGGCCAGGATCGTGCCGACGATGCGGGGACCCTCTCGGGTCAGGACGGACTCGGCGTGGAACTGCAGGGAGGCGAAGTGGGGCCCGGTCAGGGCGTGGACCTCCCCGGTGGCCGGATCCCGGCTGACCCGGACGGATCCCACGCCGTCGGCGGTGACCTCGTCGTCGTCGCTGACCAGGGCGAAGGTGTTGTAGAAGCCGACGTGTTCGGGGCGGCCGAACAGGTCGATCTCCTTTTGCACACCCTGGTTGGGCACCGCCCGGCGGCGCAGGGGCAGGCCGAGCCTGAGTCCGAGGACCTGGTGGCTGAGGCACACGGCGAAGAACGGCCGGCGCTCTTGCAGCAGCGTGTCGACGGCCGTGTGCAGGTGCCGCATCCTGGGGTGCGCGGTCTCCTGCGGGTCGCCCGGGCCCGGGCCCAGCACGACCAGGTCGTGGCCGGCGAAGGCGTAGGCCTCGTCGTGGCGGCGCAGTGTCACGCGCAGTCCCAGGGAGCGCAGTTGCTGGTCGATCATCGAGGTGAAGGTGTCCTCGGCGTCCACGACGAGGACGCTGCGCCCGGACAGCGGGGACGGCGCCGGTGCGCGTGCGCCGGTGTCGCAGAGCCAGAAGTCGGCGAGGCAGTGGTTGCGGGCCTGAAGGGCCCGGCGTACGCGGGGGTGGCCGGCGAAGCGTTGCGCGCGGCCCCCGTCGAGCGCGGCGACGAGTGAGGCTGCCTTGGCGCGTGTCTCCTCGGCCTCGCAGGCGGGGTCGGAATGGCGCACGATGGTGGCGCCCACGGAGATGCCGATGCGCCCCTGGTGGCTGATGTCCGCGGTGCGGATGAGGATCGCGGAGTCCATGACCCGTTCTCCGTCCGTGTCCCGCCCGATGAGCGCGGCGATGCCGCTGTAGTAGCCGCGGCCTCCCGGCTCGTACTGGTGGATGATGCGGCAGGCGCTCTGCAGCGGGCTGCCGGTGACCGTGGGGGCGAACATGGTCTCGTGCAGGATGTCGCGGACGTCGCGGTCGGTGCGGCCCTCGATGAAGTACTCGGTGTGGGCGACCTGGGCCATTTCCTTGAGGTAGGGGCCCACGACGCGGCCGCCGGCGGGGCAGATCCGGGCCATCATCTTGAGTTCCTCGTCCAGGACCATGTACAGCTCGTCGGTCTCTTTGCGGTCGTCGAGGAAGGCCAGCACGCCGGACAGGGTGGGGCCGGAGGGAGGGTAGCGGTAGGTGCCGCTGATGGGGTTCATGACGGCTGTGCCGTCCTCGAGGCTGACGTGCCGCTCGGGTGAGGCGCCGACGAGGGTCCGGGTGCCCGTGTGGATCAGGAACGTCCAGTGGGCGCCGGTCTCGCCCTGCAGGAGCCGGCGGAACAGTGCGGGCGCGCTGTGCGGGCCGTAGTCGGTGATGTCGGCGACGAAGGTGCGTTTGATGACGAAGTTCGCGCCCTCCCCCGTGCCGATCATCTCCTTGACGATGCGGCGCACCGCGTCCTCGTACGCCTGGTCGTCGACGTCGAAGCCTGCGCCTGCCAGCGGGGTCGGTACGTCGGGGATGCGCGCCAGCACCTGGGCGAGCGGCAGCCGCGCCTGCTCGGTGACGGTCATCGCCAGCAGCGGTGTTTCGTCGTCGGCGCAGGCGAAGCCGCGCTCGGTCAGCTGCCGGTAGGGGACGACGACGAGGACCTCGTGGTGCGCGCCGGCCGGCAGGTCGAATCCTGCGGGCAGCGGAATGTCGGCCAGTGTGGCCGGCCGGGACACCGCGCCCGTCAGGACCTCCACGGTGCCGGGCCCCGTCGCACCGGGCCGGTGCAGCAGGGCGAACGCCTCCGCCTTTCCGGCGAGCACCTGCTCCAGGAGGTCGCCGGCCCTCTCGTGACCAGGGGGTGCGGCCGGGTTGTGGGTCGTCGGGCTGTGGGTCACCGGGCACCTCCGAGGATGCCCCGGCCTTCTGGCCGGGGAGGAATCGGATTCCTGTGGAGCAGGGCAGAGGCAGCCGGATCGCCGCCGGGGCGATCCGGCGTCCATCCCACGACTGGGTGAGGCAGCTGCCCGCAATGATCGAGAGCTCTCAACTGTCAGTCCCCCGGGGTAGGTTCGGGTGCATGACGACGGGAGCACTCACGGAGGAGGCCGGGTATGCCCGGTTCACCTTCCGTGTGTGCCTGTCGAAGACGGCCCGGCGTGCGCTGGAAGCTGAATGGGACCGGTGCCGGTGGATCTGGAACGAGTGCGTGGCCCGTTCGAAGAGGGCTCATATAAAGGGTGAGAAGGTCGGTCCGGCTGCGCTGGACCGGATGCTGACCCAGGCCCGGCGCACAACCCCGTGGCTGGCTGC
>NZ_JBEXYL010000161.1:0-12637 GCF_040630895.1 Streptomyces sp. NPDC005728 | reverse complement strand
ATGCGGGCCAGCAGGCGCATCGCGAGCAGTGAGTGTCCGCCGAGGGTGAAGAAGTCGTCGTCCGTCTGCCCGGCGCCCTGGGCGAAGAGTTCGTCGGGGTCGGTGCTCCGGCAGGCCGCGTGCTCGGCCCATTGCGCTCTGGTCATCATGGCTCCCCCTCGACTTCCCTCGAGCGACCCTACGTTGCCCACCTGACACAACGTTCATGAGCTCCGGTTGACTCAACACCGTGGGAAGCAAAAGGCTGGGCGGGCCGGGTGGTGGGCCCACGGTGGTGTGTTCTCGTACGGGATGAGGCATGCAGCATGATGTGGGCGTGATCACCATTCATCTGAAGTATGAGATCGACGCCGACAAGCTTGAGGATTTTGAGGAATACGGCCGGCGCTGGGTCGGGCTCGTCAACCGGTTCGGCGGTACGCACCACGGCTACTTCCTGCCGAGTGAGGGCGACAGCGACATCGCCTACGCTCTCTTCTCCTTTGCCAGTCTTGCCGCGTACGAGCAGTACCGCACGGACAGCATGACCGACCCGGAGTGCCAGGATGCCTTCGAACTGGCTCGTAACACAGGCTGCATCAAGCGGTATGAGCGCCGCTTCCTGCGGCCGCTCGATGTCATGTCCTAGGCCAGGACTGGGCTTGAAGACTGCCCAGGGTCTGGAGGGACGCCGGTGTCTTCACCGCGCTGCTGGAAGGCCTGATCGCCGAGTCCGCCCGTCAGGGGCATACGGAGCGACGGGGCGGATGCGGGCTGTTGGCAGACAAGTGACTATGGACAGCAGGAGTGGACCTGTACAACGGACGGCATGCGCATACGTCGAGTACGTCGGGTGGCAGTCATGGGAAGTCTGGTCGCCGCGCTGGTGGTTGGCGGGTCGGGGATAGTGACGGCGGCAGCCGGTGCACCGGCTGCCGCCGCCCCGGCTCCGTGTCCGGAGCGTGCGAGCGTGGAGGTGTTCAGGGAAGGCGGCATACCGCTGGTGGACTGGCGGGAGAACCTGGAGTTCGACGGGCGTGGCACGCTCTGGGTCTCGCATGTGACCAAGCACAGGGTCGAGGGCTACGCCCCTGACGGGACCCTGAAGACCAGCTTCTCCGTACCCGGTCCGGGCGGCATCCGGCGCGGGCCGGACGGGATGATGTACGTCAACTTCGGTGTGAATCCGCTGACGCCGCGCGGCGGCATCATGCGGTTCGACCCGAGCGCCGCCCACCCGGAGCCCCAGAAGGTCGTGGAGGGGATATCGGGTATCAACGGCCTGGCCGTCGACGTCCACGGCAACTTCTACGTCGGCCGCGAGCTGGCCACCGGCATCCTCAAGTTCCGGCAGGACGGCACCGAGGACGAGGAGTGGACGAAGAAGGCGAACATCTTCGGCACCAACGGCCTTGAGATCGTCGGCGATCAGTTGTACGCGAGCGTCATCACCAACACCTCGTCCCCGGTCGTACGGATCCCCCTCGACGACCCGGCGAACCACACCACGATCACCAACCTCAGCCCGAACCCCTTGGACATCAAGCTCCTTGACGACCTCACCTACTTCGGCGGCAACCTGGTGGTAGCGAGCTTCCGCGACGGCCAGCTGATCCAGGTGAACCCGGCGACCGGCCGGTCCTGTGTCCTGGTGGACGGCCTTCGGATGCCTACCAGCGTCCGGATCGCCCGCGGATTCGGCGGCAACGACCCACGGCACGACCTGTTCGTCGTCGAAGCGTCGGGCCGCATCCTCAACGTGAGGGTCGGCTAGGGCCTGTGTGTGGTTGTGATCGATCTTCGGGTTCCGTCCCGCGCGGGAACGGAACCTGGCAGGACGCTGGGTGTGACGCCCAGGCAACTCACGTACAGGCAGTGGAAGTTCATCGAACCTACCTGCCGGCCGCGGGGTTCGGCCCGTACCCGGAGCGGCTGCGGGAGCAGTTCGAGGGAGTGGTCAGGCGGTTCTGGTCCGCCGCTCAGTGGCGGAGATGCCCTGTGAGTTCGGTCCCTGACCGACGAGTTACGGCCGTTTCCGGGTCTGGAGCGACGCCGGCGTCTTCACCGCGCTGCTGGAAGGCCTGATCGCCGAGTCCGCCCGACAGCCCGCAGTTCGTTACCGTGTTGCAGAAGGTGCGGGTCCGTCTGCCTGTCGGCCGTCCCCGCACCCGGCCCGGCGCGGTCGCCGGAGACAAGACATCCCACGCCACCGAGCGTCAAGCAGCCGCTGCGACATGTCCGGCTGAGGGTTGTGGGAAGGCGATTGCTTCGTCATAGGTGCCCTGTCGAGACCATGAACTCGAGCCCCGGACGGTGCTTCTGCTTCGTCCTCCAGGTAAAACCGCGAACCGGCTTCGAAGACAGCACCGGCACCGGACCCAGGTCCCGAGCCGGCCAGACGACCTCCGACCCGTTGACCTGCCAGGCAGCCGTCCAGCGACTCGCCCAGTTGTCCCGCATCACCAGCCGCGTACGAGCCTCATCCAGGCTCCCGTACGGCGACATCAGCTCGTCCAGGACACACCGGTCGGAACGGACCTGGCCGGCAACCAAGAGCGGTCACAACCTCGCAGTGGCCGCAGCTTTGACTAGAAGACTCCCATCGCCCCAGGTCAGAGGCACTCCTCACCTCTTTGATCACATTTCGGACAGGCTCGTTCGTGAAAGCGCGAGGATGACGCGCGTCACGATCACGCAGCCTTCCATGCGGCGGTCGTTTTCCCAACTGCTGGGATTTGTGCGGCAGTTGACGCTCAATGTGTTGGTTTCGTGATGCACGGGCCACACCGGACCCGGGTCGGCCAGAGTATGCAGAGCAGGTCATGTCTCATCACGCTGGACTGGCGAGAGGACACCCGAATGGCAAGACGAATGGACCGGCGGGGGACTGCCCTTTGCAGGGCTGCGGCCATCGCCTTCGCGATGCTCACCGCAACGGTTGTACAGGTAAGTCCGGCCGCTGCCGCCGACGAACCCCCGATCTGCGGACGTCAGATCGGAGGTGACATCCGGGCGAAGTACATCGCCATGGGCGGGGAGGGATCGCCTTTAGGCTGCCCGACATCGGATGAGCTGACCACCCCGAACGGTCGCGGCAAGTACAACACGTTCATCGGCGGGTCGATCTACTGGACCTCGGAGACCGGAGCCCACCCGGTATGGGGCGCCATCCGGGACAAGTGGCGCGACTTGGGATGGGAGGGCGGGAAGCTCGGGTTCCCCAAGGATGACGAGCTGACCAACCCCGACGGGCAGGGCAAGCGTCAGGAGTTCGAGGGCGGCACCGTCTACTGGCACCCAAGCCGCTCCAACGGTGCGCATCCGGTGTGGGGAAGGATCGGGGACAAGTGGGGTGCCGCTGGCTGGGAGCAGGGACCGTACGGCTATCCCGTCACCGACGAGATCCCGGGGCTGAACTCTGAAGACGGGTACGCCCAGCAATTCGAGAACGGGCCTATCGGATGGGCTCCGGGCGAGGCCGACAACCCGCAGTGGCAGCGAGCGAGAGCCAAGCACATCGACGGCAGCGCGAACCCGGGCGATCAGGCTCAGAGCGCAACCTTGTTGCCCAAGGGAGCCGACCGCGGGATCGTCCTGGTGCGCGGCTTTATCGCCAACACCACCGCGTTCTACGACCAGATCGGCGAGCACCGCTCATTCAGCACCGATCCGGAGGCCGGAGCCAAGGGAACCATCGCCTGGGACACCGCCACGGGGCAGGTGGGGATCTATATCGAGCATTCGTGCTTCCGTGGGCTCATGTGCTGGGATGCCAAGCCGCTGGTCCGCACGCAGCACGCGAAAGAGAACACCGACAGCAATGACATCGAGCAGAACGAATATTGGGTTGAGCCGTACGGCAACGGGGGCGCCCGTATCGATGTGTCGCTGGTGAACGGGTTCTCGTCCTCAGGTATCCCAGAGTTGATCAACTTTGGAAGGATCAACGCAACCTTCTGGCTGACCCCGCATCAGTACGTCCCGGGCGGAGTCATCAACGACACCGAGACATTCGACGTCAAGACGACCAAGGACAAGTTCCCCTCATGGGAGGTCCTGCGCTATCCACACCTGAAACCGACTCCCAGTGCATCCGAAGTCCATTGGCTGGGCCGGGTCGGACAGACCGAAATCGGTGACCTGAAGGGCGCTCAGCACACGTGCACTCGGGCGGGAGAGAACTCCGATGACCCTTCGATGAGCTGCGAATGAAGGCCAGAGCGTGAACACGCCGAGGCCCGTCCCCTGGAGATCAGCGGGTTCGGGCCTCGGCGCAGTTCAGCCTCGATCCACCGACCGGTCGGTTGTGGGGTCTGGAAGGTCTCCTTCTCCACCCGCCACCGGGAAAGCCGGCCGTCCTGACCAGGGTGCGCAGCGGCACCGGCACGGTGGAATGGCAGCGGTAGCAGGTGAGTTCGTAGGTCGTACGGTTGCGTCGGATCGGCAGCTGACGGTGTCCCGGCGCGGGGTCGGCGAGGTCAGTGACGGCCCAGTCGTAGTAGCGGTGCCCCCTGGCGCCAGTCCCTGCCGACAGCTTCTCCCAGGCCCGCATGGGCAGCTTCGCGGCCAGCGCGTCGGCGCGGAACTCCCTGCCTTTGTGGTGGCTTCGGCCGAGCACGCCACCGCAAGCATGTAGCCCAGGCCGCGTTCTTCGAAGGCCGCTCGCAGTTTCGGGTTGCCGCCGTGGACCTCGTCACCGGTCGCCCAGCCGATGTGGTGTCCGGCGTCCAGGAACCGTTCGATCATCATGCGGGCCAATTCCGGCTTGGTGGCGAAGACGGTGTCCTCGCCCAGCCCGGCGGCCCGGCAGCGATCCGGGTCGCAGGTCCAGGGGACGTGTACAACTCCCGGTCCACCGCCACGTGCCCGGGCTCGCCCGCATAGACGAGATAGACGGCGACCTGGGAGTTGTCGCCCGGTTGGCGGTGCCGGTGTACTGGCGCTGGACCACCCCGACGGTGTGCGTGCCCTTCTTCACGTCCCCGGTCTCGTCCACGACCAGCACCGCCGCCTCGTCGTGGAGATGTTCGACGACGTACTCGCGCACATTGTCACGCACGGCATCGGCATCCCAGGACGCCTGGCACAGCAGGTGCTGCATGCCGTGCGGGGTCGTCTCACCGTCCCACTGCGCGATCGTCCAGCAGTTCTTGCGCGGCAGGTCCGACAGCAGCCCCAGCACCAAGTCCCTCACCCCGCGCCGGGGCTCCACCCGCGAGAACCGGACCGCTGTCCGGCCCATCAGGGCCTCGAACGCCTCCTGCCAGCGGGCAGGGTCTACGCTGTGACCAGCGGCCACCGCAAGATCGTTAGTCTTCACACACCGATGGTCAGCGGTGGCCGCGTCCTTCCTGCAGTCGGTCCCCCAGCAGGTTCGCGCTGTACGACTGGAGCACCAGGTCGCACTGATACCAGGTACCTGGCTTACCTCCGAGGTGGGCGGGGTCGGCCGGGCCGACAGGGACGAACTCGGCTTTGGTCAGCACCTTCTGGGACGCGGCGTTCTGGCGGGCCGTGGCCGCCCGCAGTGTGCGCAGCCCGTGCTGGGCCGCCGCCAGCCGGCACAGCTCCCGAACGGTCGCGGTCGCCAGGCCGCGGCCGGCGACGTGCTGCGCGACCCGGTAGCCGAGTTCCGCAGTGTGGTCCCCGATATCGACCAGGTTGAACCTGCCCAGTACCGAGCCGTCCTCGGCGACGAGCACGTAGAAGGCGCAGATGCCAGCCTCCTGCTCGGCCAGCAAGGCGTTGTACCGGTCGGTGAACTGGTCGAAGAAGTCGTCGCCGCGGTCGGAGACCGAGGCAGCGAAGTAGGCGCGGTTCGCCACCTCGAAGGCCAGGACCGCCGAGGCGTGGTCGGCATGCAGCCGCTTCAGCTCGGGCATTGCTCGACTTTACGCAGATGGTGCGCCGAGGTCACCCGATTTCCGCCAGCGGCCGACAGCCCAAACCCCAGGGCACATAACGATCTACGGCTGGAGTATTGGGAGCGGCGCGGCAACCCACAGCACGGTGAGTACACGCGCGTTGTTCGGCAACTACAAGTTGCGACCGCCGTTCCCGCGCCTGCAGCCTTCCCTGGACTCCGTCACGGACCTTGCCCCGGGAGACCTGGACCCCCGGCGCTGGGGCACCACGGCCATCCACAGGTGCAGCGTCTGCGACCGCCCGATGGAACATGTTGGGCTCCAGCAGATGTGGATCTCACTGCGCGTGGCCACTGACGTATTGCCCCTGCTGGTGAACGCCTGCTCATCGGCGTGTGTCGCCGCCCTGCCCAGCGGTGCGCACGACTACATCCCCACGCCGCACAAGGGCGTCCGAGTCGACCAGCCGCCGTCCGACTGGGGCTGACCGGCCCAGCACCGCTTCACCAGCTGGTCGGTCAGGGGGAGGCGAACACCGACGAACGACTGGAACCACCACTCAACAGATGGGACCAGTCCCTGACCGAGACACGAAGGAAGGTGGACACGGCCCTCGCCGCGTCAACTCAGTGGTCTCCGAGGGGATGGGCGGAGTCGAAGACGGCAGTCAGGGCGGCGACCAGGGCGAGGCCCTCGATGGCGCGGATGCGATCGGTCGTGCTGGGTGTGCTCCGCATCTCGGATTCGAGGGGTATGCGGGGCGGGCGGCCACTTGCCGATGCTGCGGGCGCCCCCGCTCGCCCAACTCGACACGCAGGTCTCCCGGCAGCAGGAGTCCCTCGACCCAGGAATTCCCGCCTTCCGGGAGATCGTTGCTCGCACCACTGCGGTGGCCGCATCGCCGGAGCCTGCGTGACCTGGACGGTTGTCACCTCCGGCGATGCTCAGAGGACGGTGGCACCGAGGGAAACCGATCGGCCAGAGCGCGGCGCTTGAGGCGAGCTTCATCCACGCGGATGATCTACACCACCCCGCCCCCGGCCACGGGCCACGCTCTACGGGCGGCGGGCCAGCAAGTGAGCGTCGAGGAAGCCCCGCTCGGAGGCCGGATCGTGGAGCATCCGAGCCACCGTGACGAGCCCGGCCCCGGCCAGCAACTCGGCAAACTGCTCCGCCGGCCAGCTGTAGGCGGGCGTCACCTTGTGATCGAAGAGGACCGGCTCCGGTCCCTCGGTCCCGAAGAAGGACACCAGGAGCAGGCCCCCCGGTGCCAGGACACGCACCTGCTCAGCGAGCAGCGCGGGCAATTCCCCAGGTGGGGTATGGATCATCGAGTAGTGGGCCAGCACTCCGCCGAGCGCGTCGTCCTCGACCGGCAGGGCCTCCATTCGCGCTTCGTCGAACCGCAGCGCCGGATGGGCCCGCCGGGCGTGGTCGACCATAGCCGGGGAGAGGTCGAGCCCGAAGGCGTCCAGCCCCAAGTCGTGCAGCATGGCCGTCAGATGACCGGGTCCGCAGCCGACATCGGCTGCCCTCAGGTTCCCCGTATCACGCACGAGCTCGGCGAAGGTGCCGATCATGTTCCGCGCAAACGGCTGCGTCTCCAGCCGATTAGCGAACATGGACGCATACAGCTCGACGACCCCGTCGTAGGCCGCCCTGGTCTCGTCCTGGTGTTCCAACACGGGAAGGAAACTAACACCCGCGCCGTTCACAGCCGTTCTCCGGCCCCCTACCGGCCCTTCCCTCGGGACTTGTCGTCCCGTCACCTGATCACGGGACGCCCCCCCGGTGGTTCGGAGAAGGCAGGACCCCAAGGTCTTGAGCGGGAGGCAGAACGTGTACCGACGCAAGCAGCGGGGACAGCGCTGCCGGGCCGCCATCGCCCGGTCCAGCGCCCACTCCTGGGCGAGCGTCGGCGTGCGCTTCAGACGGGCGGACTCCACGCTGTAGAGCCAGGCCCGGGTGGGATGGATGCACGGCTGGTCAGGCCGGTAAGCGCAGTGCCTGCAGCGCCGGACCGCGACCGGGTCGTGTCCGCCGGGGCTCAGCCCCTTCTCCCGTAACTGCCGCCGGGTGAGCAGACCGGGGGGACTGCCTCGCGGTCGTGCTCAGAAACCAGCGGGTTCGCAGAATCTGAGGGCCGCCTGGTCGGGAACGCGCTGACGGAGGGTGGGTACTGTTTCTGATCTGGGACCGGTGACGAGCTGGTGGACGACTCGTTGAGCCGACGTGATCGATGGTGTGACGGATCTAGATGATCGATTCCAAGGGGTTCAGTGGTCGTAGGCGGTCAGTGCGCGCATGACCGGCCGGCCGCACATGAACCTGGCTCCTCATCAGGCCCCCTTGGAATCGATCATCTAGGCTGGCGCGGTGACTGATGAGCAGGAGCGGGTGCAGCCGTCGGGAGTGTGGGCCACGGCTGTGGGGGTGGCCAGGGTGCGGGCGCTGGAGACCGAGCGGGAGAACGCGCTGTTCCGCGACCCACTGGCAGAGGCCTTCGCCACCGCCGGCGGCCTGTGGCCCTCCTCGCCGCCGCTGCCCGGTGACGAGGCCGCGCGACGCCGCCGGCTGGCCGTGTCGTTCTCCATCGTCATCAGGACGAAGTTCCTCGACGACCTGTTGCAGCAGGCCTCCGCGTCCGAGGTCCGGCAGGTCGTGCTGCTCGGCGCCGGCATGGACAGCCGGGCCTTCCGGATGGACTGGCCCGAGGGCACCCGGCTGTTCGAGGTCGACACCGCCGCGCCACTGGACTTCAAGGCTTCGGTGCTGCGCCAGGAGCGGGCCGTCGCACGCTGCGAGCGGATCACCGTCGCGGTGGATCTGCGTGAGGACTGGCCAGGCGCGCTGGCCGCCGCAGGGCACGACCCGGCGGTGCCGACCGTGTGGATCGCCGAAGGACTGCTGATCTATCTGCCCGAGGACGCGGTGGAGCTGCTGCTGGCCCGGATCAGCGCGCAGTCGGTGGCAGGCAGTCGGATGGGGCTGACGTTGGGCTCGCGCGGCGTGATCGAGCGCTTCGGCGCGGACGCCGTGCCGGGATCGGCGGCGTCCATGTGGGTTTCGGAGATGCCCGACGACCCGGTGGGTTGGCTGGCCGGGCACGGCTGGGAGGCCAGCAGCCACACCCTGCGCGAGCGCGCTGCCGCCTACGGCCGCCCGATCAGCACCCCGCCGCAGCGCGAGGAGCGGCCCGGCGGACTGATCTCGGCGGTCCGCCGGTAGAGCGCCTCCCGGTTCCCCCGATGATCGATTCCAAGGGGGCCTGATGAGTGGAGCCAGGTTCATGCGCGGCCAGCCGGTCATGCGCGCACTGACCGCCTACGACTAACCTCGCCGTTTCGGTTGGGCTGAGGCGGCTGCGTTGATCATCAACTGTTGGGTGGTCGAGGCGATTCTGTTGCCTGGGCATGGTGGAGTCCCGACGCAATGGTCCGCTGTCACACGAGTCGTCCTGTCGCGCTCCAGCCGACAGATTCTCACCCGACCTCATACGGGGTGGCAGACTCTTACCGCGCCACGTGCTGAGTGTCGGCATTTGCGCGTTGGCCGGCACTCCATCGCGGGTCGACTCAGCGGGCCGTGTCGAACTCGCGCACTACCTGTGGCAGAGCCTTGAGGACCGTGGTGCTGTGATCGAACTCGCCGACATCACTGAGCTGTTGGTCAGCCCCATTGGCAGTCAGCTGGCGCTGGCAGTGCAGGGAGTTCACAAAGGAGACGTCCTTGTCGCCCCTGGCGTGAAAGAGGTGCACTGGGACGTCGGGCCGCCAGTCACACGTGCTGTCCATCACCTCCAGTTTGCGTCGCAGATCCCCCGTGGGGTGGCGCACCCTCTGAAGGAACTTCTCGGTGAACAGTTGCTTCGAGGTCTTGGGCAGTGCGGCCGCGAGCTCCGACGCCTTGTGGTCGCCGTCGAACAGCGTCTGTACCGTCTTGTCGTAAGGGGCTCGGAACGCCTGGTCCGGGGCGCCGTACAGGCCATACATCCGGTTCCACGCGGTCGCGAAATAGGCGAGGTAGAGCGAGGACCGTTCGACCTTGTCGTCGGCTGCGGCGGCCTCGAAACCGCTCAGGTCGAACGGGCCGGCGACCGGGGCGAGGACACCCGGACGGAAATACGGATCGACGCCCTGCTGCAGGGCCCGCCCGACCAGCATCGTGGCGGGGCCGCCCTGGGAGAACCCGCTGATGAGTACGCGCCGGTCGAGGCCGCGACCCTCCCTGCGGGCGAACGTACGTGTCGCCCGCAACGCGTCCACCGCAGCGGTAACGGTCGCCTTCGGGTTTCCGTACGGGTGGATTCCGGGGCCTTTTCCCAGGCCGAGGTAGTCCGGGGCGGATACCGCGTGCCCGGTCGAGGCGAACAGCAGCGCCGTGGCCCGGTCGGGCGATTCGTCGTTCACCGAGGCCACCTCTCCTCGGTACACCTCGGTGCCGTGCAGCCAGGACACGACCCGAAGGCCGCGTTCGTCGTTCTTCGGCATCGCGACCAACTCGCTGGCCGTGGTGGGTGCGCCCTTGAAATCGACGGTGCGATACACGATCCGGTGAGCTCGCACGCCGTAGCGGACCTGTGTTGCATCGATACCCGCCTTGGCCAGGCGGGCTGCGACCTCCTTGGCGTCCAGGTCCGCCACGGGGGTCACGGAGACCACCGAACCGCGCGTTGCGGGACGCTGGTGAGCAGGCGAGGAAGAGCGCTGGCTGTCGTCGCACCCAGCCCCCGCCAGTACGGTCACGGCACACACCAGGGCGAGCGCGGCGTGCTTGGCTGATCTTCCGTCGAACCGAGAAATGTTCATGGCTGGACTCTGCCGTTCCCGGCACACTCGGCGCATTGCAACCAACACCCCACTCACCAGGGGGTTTTCCCTACCCGCGTGGCCAACCCTGAGCGACTGGTTCATGGCCTGGTACCCGGGCAAGCTGAACGGTGCGGGCCCGGAGCCGGCCAACTGCGACGGTTCGGTACAGCGTGACGACGGCGCGGAAAGGGACACGAAAGCAGACGAACTCGTTGAGGACACAGTGTGAGAGAAGCCCATCCGTGCTGGTCAACGCCGCACCAAGGGGCATCGGAAACGAGAACCTACAGGGACCGTCACCCTGGCAGCCGCCCTCGCGGTCATTCCATGGCACAGCATGATTCCGGACGCCACGACGTCCCATGAGGGACTTTGAGCCGACTCAGGCTGGTGGACGGGACTCCGTGTTGTGACTGGAGTCGAGGGAGAGGGAGGGGCGGGTTGGGCGGCGCGGACGCAGCCGGGGGTCGGGGCGCGCTTGCCTGCGCTGCGCGTTGGCCGGGGCCGCTGTGCTGCGTCGCCGTCAGCGTGGCCGGCGATGCAGCCCCGGTGTCCACGTCGCCGTTGTTCTCTGTCGGAGACCAGGCGTCCGCCTCCACATCCGTCAACGTCCTGTCGGCCCCCGCCGACTGAGGCGCACCTCAGCATCGTGACCTGCGAGGTCCTGTACCGCACTGCTGGCGCCAGTGCAGGGCCTCATGCGGGTATCCGCGCGGCTCGGATGTCCATCCACTGGCGGAGGCGGCTGCTGTGCCACATTTCCTGCCCGCAGCTCACTGCACCGTGAAGCACGGTGGTGATGCCGTCGGCGTTCGAGCGGCTGTCGACGAGCAGACCTCCGGACGCCAACGCATGCGCGTGAATTCGGGCGATTTCTGCCGAATGCACCTTATCTCCCCATAAGCTCCTGATGACTGCTCATCATCACTCGGAGGAGAAGAACGCTTTGAGCAAGATCGTGCTCTTCGGAGCCAGCGGAACCATCGGCAGCCGGATCCTGGATGAGGCCCTTCGCCGTGGTCACCAGGTCACCGCAGTCGTCCGTGACCCTGCCAAGCTCACCAAGGGCGCCCCGAACCTGACCGTTGTCACCGGCGATGTCCTCGACCCCAAAGGCGTCGCTGAAGTGACCAAGGGGCAAGACGTCGTCATCAGTGCGGTGGGGGGCGGTGGCGGCCCGGGACACATCGCCACCATCAGGCCCGCCGCCGAAGCCCTCGTCGCCGGGGTGCGCATGCTTGGTGGGGAGGCTCCGCGCCTGATCGCGGTCGGCGGCGCCGGCTCATTGCGCAAGCCAGACGGTAAGCAGGTCTGGGACGCAGAGGGCCTGCCGGAGTTCCTGCTGCAGATCATGCACGCCCACGGCGATGCCCTGGACTTCTACCGCACCGTCTCCGACGTGCGGTGGACCAACTGCAGTCCGGCCGCCACGATCGAACCAGGTGAGCGCACGGGCACCTACCGCACCGCCATGGACGACCTGATCGTCGCCGAGGACGGCAGCAGCCGTATCTCCGCAGAGGACTACGCCGTCGCCCTACTCGATGAAGTCGAGCAGCCCCGGCACATTGGTGAGCGCTTCACCGTAGGCTACTGAGTCGCCCTGTCGCCTGGCCCGGGACCTCCGACCGAATTCCGGGGCTCCTCTGTTGGAAGCTGTGTCATATCTCGTGGTTGGTGACACTCTGCGAGGCGCGTGCATCTGCGGACAGCCACGTGTCCCTCGCAGGCGCCGCCGTTTCACGAGCGGCTGCCGTGGGCCTTGCTCTCGGCTTCCTCCCGCTCCCGCGGTGCTTCGGCCTCGCGGGCCTCCGGGCAGCGGCTGGAGTGGTGGCGCCGGCACTGACGACGACCCGCCGGTCGACGCGCACCCCGACACTTCGTGACCCCTTCCGCGAAAGCATCATGACCATTCGGATGCACCCTCTCGAACGGGATCCTCGGATTCCGGGTGAGCTGGACCGCCGGTCGAGGCGGCGCCAT
>NZ_JBEXYL010000160.1:0-12645 GCF_040630895.1 Streptomyces sp. NPDC005728 | reverse complement strand
GGCGTGTCCAGTCCGGGGCGTATCTCGGCACTGTAGTGGGCCGTCGGCAGGGCGCAGGCGTGAGCGACCGCGGCGGGCAGTCCCTGGACGCAGACGGTCGCCCGGGCCAGATCCACCGCGGCCTGCTGGGGCTGCCTGCGCCTGACACGGGTGGCGGCGCGGGTGATGAGGGCGGTGGCGGTCGCCTCGAGGAAGAAGCGGCAGTGGTGCCCGATGAGCCACCGCTCGGCCCACACACAGTCCGGAAATGCACCACTGGCGTGAGGCGGTGGCGCCGGAGGCTGGATGTCCGCCTCGGCGCCGCTGACGCCCGCGGCGTCGGCCCAGTACTCCAGCGCCTGGCGCAGGGCGGCCAGTTCGGCCGCCACGTCATGGGCGGCGAGCGGAGCGTGACCGATGTCGCCGGCGGCACGCGCCAGGACTCCCAGGCCTTCCACCAGCGTCTGACGCGCGGTGAGGGGCAGCGTGCGGGTCCGGAAGTAGGGCTGGCTGGGAGTGCCGGCAGGCGCGGCGGACGCTTCGATCGGGGCCATGCCCTCGGCCAGTCCCTCCCGCAGCCGCTCCGCCAGGCCCGCGACGGTGGCGAGCGAGTGGACCAGCGCCGGATGCCCACTCCACGGGTCCGCGGCCGCCAGGACCCTGGCCAGTTGCCCATGGAGCGCCGCGGCAGCCGCCGCGCGAGGCGGCGTCACGGAAAGCGCCATGGCCGGCACGAGCGTGGGCAGCGCGACGACGGGGATTCTCCCCGGCTCGCCGAGCGGCCTACGCGCACCGGCAGACCGTTCGAGCGAACGGTGGAGGTCTCTCATGACGTCCTCCCGGAGCGCGGCACGCCTTCACCTCAGTAGCGCACCCCGGGTCGGCACCGGGTATCCCACGACGGCCATTGGAGTGAACGACTCCGGAGGAGGGCTGTGCGGTGAACGTCTCGCTCGAGGCGGTGAGGAGGTACTGGCCCTACGACCTCGAAGCGGAAGTCGGCGGCGACGCCGGGCACGACGGTCCGGTACCGGATCCGCATCAGGTAGCGGTTGGCGACGTAGGCGCGGGTGCCGGACCCTCCGCCGCCCATGGCGACGGCCGCAGGATCCGGTGTCCGGACAAACTTGACACACCATCAATTTCGCTCGATCAATGCCACTTCGCCAGCAGATCGAGATCGGGGTTCATTGCGTTGACGGTGATTGTGATCACGACGTTGATCACTGGTTTCCGATTGTTCTCCTCCGGTAAATTTTCGGCATGCCCCACCCGGTCGGCCGACCACCGACAGCGGGTGGCGCCCAGGGGGTAGGTGTCCAACACCCAGGCGCCGTCTCGGCCTTGTGCGGTCGAGGCGATGTCCGGCGTTCCCGGCCTCTCCTCCGCGGCGCACCCATGATGACCACGTCCGCGATCGACCAAGACGCCGCCTTCGCCATCAACGAGGATTTCCTCGTCGCTGAATCCCGTTCTCGCCGGCTCAGGGAATCTTTCGCGCACAACCATTCGCCAAGCGGCCTTTCTCGGGAAAATCCCGGGCCGACTTTGCTGCGTACTGCCATGTCAAGGACTAGAGCGTCTTCATGAATTTCCACATCACCACCCTCCGGCGCCGGATTCCCGCGTGGCTGGTCCCTGTGCCATGGACCCTGGCCCTTGGCCTGTGGGGGCTCTCCCGGCATCAGAGTGTGTGGCGGGACGAAGCCGCAACCTGGATGGTGGCCCTGCGGCCCGTCCCGGACATCTGGCATGTGCTGGGGAACATCGATGCCGTGCACGGGCTCTATTACCTGCTGATGCACGGGCTTTTCGCATGCTTCGGGCCGAGCACCACGACACTGCGGCTGCCCTCCGTACTGGCCATGGCCGTGGCGGCGGCCTGTGTGGCGGCCATCGGCCACCGGCTGGCAGGGGTCTGGGCGGGCGTGGGAGGAGGGCTGGCGTTCGGGTTGCTGCCGTCTGTGCAGTTCCATCTCCAGGAAGGCCGCCCGTACGCGCTGATCGCGGCAGGGGCGGGGATCTCGACATTGCTGCTGGTGACCGTGCTCGAGGGACGCGACCGAGCGGGGCGCTGGGCCGCGTACGGTGGCACGGTCCTGCTATGTGCCCTGCTGAACTGGCTGTCGCTGCTGATCCTGCCGGCGCACATGGCGACGCTGGTCTGGACAAAGGCCCGGCGCGGCGTATGGACGCGCTGGGCGGCGGCCGCGACGGCCGCGGTCGCCGGCGCGCTGCCGCTGATCCTGTTCAGCCGGAGGCAGTCCGGCCAGGTGGACTGGATCCCTCCGCTGACATGGCAGATGCTGATCGGTCCGGCGGCCCTGCTGGCGATCGGCGGTCTGGGCGCGCTGCTGGACCGGCCACGGGCGGGTCGGCTGTCGGCGGCCGCCGTCGGGCTGCCGCTGCTGGCGGTGCCGCAGCTCGGCCTCATCGGTATCTCCCTGATCCAGCCTCTGTTCCTGGACCGCTACGTTCTGTACAGCATGCTGGGTCTGGCCCTGCTGATCGGCGCGGCACTTGGTGCGGCGGTACGGTCGGCCGCGCCACGGTTCCCGAGAGCGTCTCCGTGGCTCGTCCCGGTGGTACTCGTGGTGGCGGTGGCGGCGTTGTTGCCGCAGTCGTTGGCCAAGCGGTCCCCGGCCAGTCGCGTGGACGACGTCCTGGCGGTGGCCAGAGACGTGCGGCAGTTGAAGAGATCCGGCGACGCGGTGCTCTTCATACCGGCGGATCGGCGCGACACCGCGCTGGTTTCCCCCGACGACTTCGCCGGCCTGAGGGACATCTCTCTGGCGGAGAGCCCTGTGGAGTCCGGGACGTTGAAGGGCGAGGAGGCCGGTCCGAACCGGATACGGACCGCCGTGTCGGCACAACAGCGCATACTGGTCGTCACTGATGCGCGTGGGGCGAGCCTGTCGGTGTTGACGGACCGGGACAGGGCAAAGACCGCCGCGCTGGAAAGACACTTCACTGTGGTGGCGGACGAGCAGGTCCGCGGCCGACGGGTCACGGTGTACGAGCGACGCCGGTAGGCCCCGCCCGCAGCCGGGGGGGAGACAGCAGAGATCCGGGACGCTCCCAAACGATCTGGTAACAGCTGTTACCATCGAAGGGTGGCGAAGACGCAGCTGGGCGCGCGCGTGGATGACGACATCAAGGCATTGGCCGAGAGCCGGGCCAGGGACCGGGGCCAGAGCCTCGGCGACTACATCGCCGGCCTCGTACGGGAGGACGCCGAAGGGCTGAGGCAGCGAGGTCTGGACGCCGCGCGGCGCTTCCTCGATGAGCATCAGGATGTGTTCGACGAGGCAGAAGAGGCAGATCGCCGTCCTCCGCAGGCGCACGCCGCGTGATGGAGCTCTACATCGACGTCCCCTGGATCCTGCAGGTTGCCGAACTCGCAGGCGCCGGGGACCCCGCCCCCGACGACTACGGGGTGCCCGTGGCAGCGGTCGCCGGCCACAAGGCCGAGCTGCTGGAGACGCCCGTCTACGACGGCCCCTACAGCCGTGCCGCCGCGCTCGTGCACATCCTCGGCCGCTGCCGCTGGCTGGAGCGCTCCAACATGGCGGTGGCCGCGGCGACGGGCGTGATGTACCTGGAGGCCTCCGGCATCCCGGTCAAACCCACCCGGGACGACGCTGTCGCTCTGCGCGATCTGCTCCGGGATCCTGGCTGCACCGGCAAACGCATCGCCGACTTGCTGCGAGGCTGGCCGAAGGCCACCTGAACCTCACATCCCGGATACTTCACCGGGGACTCCGGCCGCCGCCATCGTGCCGGCCAGCCGCACCTCCCCCATTTCCTCGATCACGTGGACGCCTTGGTCATGGACTTCAGGCGTCCTGCGGCCGCTCGCCCTCCGCCTGGGACGGCTCGGTCCTGGGAACGTCCGGGTGCTGCTCCACGCCCGCCCGCTCTGCCGGCTCGTCGCGCTCGCCCTCGGCCTGAGAGGGAGTATGCGAGTACAGATAGTCGTCGTAGTCCGAGGCTCCGGTTTTCATGACGGGCCCCCTTTGCTCGCTCACCTTCCATAGTCCTCCAGGACCCCCAGCGGGGCCAGGGCAGCCAGGCCGCCGGTTCACAGGTACCCGGACCACAGGCCGCACGGTCGATGAGGGAATTGATTGCACGGGGTATCAGTGATTTCGCCGGGGTATCGGTGATTTCACCAAGGAAAGGAAGGAGAATATCCGGGACCGATCGAAACGATTTCGGGATCTCGCTGGACCTTCTCGGCCCCACCGGGCACCGTACAGCCTCGGAGACCCACTGCCTCTGCCTCTGATCCGGGCGGCGGCTCCCCCCGACCACCGAGGGCTGTCCACATGTCGATTGCATCAGCTGTCCTGCGTCTGGCGGCAACGGCCGCGGGCCTCCTGCTCGTGGCCGCGCAGACGGCAACAGCGTCCGCCGCCCCCACGCCCCGCTCCCCCGCAGCGGTGCCGGCATCGGCCGCCTGGTCTGCGCCCCTGTCGACCCAAGGCCGCTACATCGTCGACAGCCAGGGCAACCGTTTCCGGCTGAAGGCGGCCAACTGGGACGGCGCACAAGGGTCCTGGACGGGCAGCGGCAGCATCACCGACCCCGCCAACCACCACGCCGGCCAAAACTCCTACGGCATACCGCTCGGCCTCGACCGCGTACCCCTGGACGGGCTTCTCGCCGACTTCCACGAGCTGGGGATCAACACCATCCGGCTGCCATTCTCCAACGAGATGATCCACAGTACGACGCCGGTCCCCGACGCCGCTGTGGGGGCCAACCCCGGGCTGCGGGGCAAGACGCCCTTGCAGATCTACGACGCCGTCGTCGACGCGCTCAGCCAGAGCGGATTCGCCGTCATCCTCAACAACCACACCAACACGTCGCGATGGTGCTGCGGGGTCGACGGCAACGAGCGGTGGAACAGCGGACAGTCCACACAGCAGTGGGCGGACGACTGGGTCTTCATGGCCCGGCGTTACGCCACCGTCCCCCGCGTGGTCGGCGCCGACCTGTACAACGAGGTACGACGCGACGTACTCGACGACCCCAACTGGGGCCTGGGCGACAACCACGACTGGTACTCCGCGGCGCAACTCGCCGGCGACCGCATTCTCACCGAGGCCAACCCCCGTCTCCTCATCGTCGTCGAGGGCATCAACTGGACCGGCGTACCCGTCGACGGGCTCCCCCACGGCCGGCCGGTACTCACCCCTGCCCGCACCCTCTCGCACACCCTTGTCGACGCGCACAAACTGGTCTACTCGGCCCACTTCTACGGCTACACCGGCCCCCACCACAGCGGCGCCACCGGCATCGGCGAGACCCACGATCCCCGCTACCAGGACCTGACCCGTGAGCAGTTGGCCGCCGCGCTCGACGACGAGGCGTTCTTCGTCGAGGAGGCCGGCCGGCACTACACCGCTCCCGTCTGGGTCAGCGAGTTCGGCATCGGGAGCAGCGAGTCGAACACGGCAGCCCGCACCTGGTTCGGCAACGTCACCGACTACTTCGCCGACCACGACGCCGACTTCGCGTACTGGCCGCTGGTCGGCTTCGAGGGCCACGACGACTGGGCGCTGCTGCGCTACGACAGCGCAGGGCACCGCACCGGTGTCCTCGACTCCGGCGACTGGCGCAGTGCTGCCTGGCAGCACCTGATGTCCGCGCCGAGCACGGCCGGTCCCGTAGCGGCCGTTCCCGTCTGGCGGATGCTCAGCACCGACCACGGGGACGCCGTGGAGTCCCTGCGGGTGCGGGCCACGGGAGACTGGGATCCGGGGGCGTACAAGGCCGCCTGCCCGGACGGGTTGCGGCTGATCGCCCTGAGCCACACCGCCGGTCGCGGCCTGTGCACCGACGGCGGTGCGGGCGAGCTGCGAACCGCGGAAGCGGGTCAGACGGCCGTCGTGGACGAGCGCTACGTCCCCTCGGGCGGCGACTGGGCGTCCGGGTACACCAAGCTGCAGTGCCCGCCGGGCGGCTTCCTGATCGGCTACAGCCTGCGCGGAGAACGTGTGTCGGCGGCACTGTGCGCGCCGGGTCGCACCGCGCTGTCGGGAACCGGACGCACCGTGTGGTTCGACCGGTCCGACAACCGTCCCGTCGGTGCGGCGGGCGGCGACTTCGCCTCCGGCGCCTACAAGGGTCAGTGCGCGGTGAACGAGTACGCCGCCGGGATCGCCCTCACCACCCGGTTCGGCAGCCGCCCGGGGCCCGACGCCCTGTTGTGCCGCACGTTGCCCTGACGGTGCGCCGGCGTCGCGTCCCTCAGGCTGACGGGTAGAACTGGTGGGCCCAGTGGCGGAAGAGTCCGATGGCCTCGTCGCTTGCGGCGAGGCGGGGGCGCGGCTCGTAGCGTTTGGTGTTCCAGATCCTCAGGTCCTGGCGGATCTTTCCGACCGCGGTCCGCAGTATCGCGCGGGCGAAGGCTCGGTGCAGGCCACGCCGTGGGAGCGGCGCTGCGGCGGCGTCCGGTCCGCGGAGGTCCGCACAGGCCGTCGCGACCAGCATGCGGGTGCGCCGGGGCCCGGTCGGTGTGTGCATGGCCCACAGGTAGCTGACGAGGCCGAGCGAGGGCAGCGGCAGCTCGACTCGGAGGTACCCCAGCCCCGCCATGAGGAACGCGTGGTCGGCCTGAACCCTCTGTTTGAGGGCGGCGGGCCGGTCGGGGCCGAGACGCAGCCGCATGCGCAGGTGGGGGCCCTGGGTCGTCGGCGGGTCGAGTTCCTGCACGGCCACGTGGTGCAGGACGGGCAGATGCCGGTAGTCGAGGGTGTTCTCGATGATTTCCTGGGCGTAGGTGTGCACCTCCGTGGTCCAGGCAGCCGTCGGCACGACTCCGGTGTGGGCGGTGTCCGGGAGGTCCCAACTGGGCGGGGCGCCCTCCGGTTCGTACCAGGCGAAGACGAAGCCGTTGCGCTCGCTGATGGTGTGGTGCTGCAGGCGGGCGCGGGGTGGCCGCCCTTCGGGCGTGCCGACGCAACTGCCGTCCGGGGCGAAGGCGAACCGGTGGAACGGGCACACCAGGTTCTGGCCCTGTACGGTGCCGCCCGCCCCGAGATGAGCACCGAGGTGCGGACAGTAGGGCCGCACCCCGCGGGGCCGGCCGTCGCTGGTGCGGTAAAGGACGACGTCCTCGTCCATGAAGCGGCGGGTCAGGACGGAGCCAGGGGCGAGTTCGCGTGAGCGCGCCAGACAGAACCAGCCACTGGGGTACGGCAGATGCCGCCCCGGCTCGTCGTCGGCGGCGTGCGGAGCACGAGACCTGGGCAGTGCGTCCCTCATCGTCATGACCGGCAGCGAAACACAGGAAAAGCTACGGAAGATCACCCGCCCAGCAAGATCACTCGTACGAGGTATCCGATGGTCATATCGCCATCGGATACCACGCACGACCCTAGGCTCGGTTGCTCTGAGTGATTGGTTGGGGGCGGTCCGGCAGCGCGGCCGGGATGCTCACGAGGCAGGCAGGGGGCACCCGTGACAGGGGCACGTACCGACAGTGGCCGTCAGGACGTGGAAGTCGTCGTCATCGGGGCCGGGCTCTCCGGCGTGGCCGCCGTGATCGCATTGCGTCGGGCCGGGATCGAGGACGTCGCGGTGCTGGAGAAGTCCGGTCGCCTCGGCGGGACTTGGCGCGACAACACCTACCCCGGTTGCGGATGCGACGTTCCTTCGCTGCTGTACGAGTACTCGTTCGCCTCCCACTCCTGGAGCCGGGGCTTCGCCGACCGGTCCGAGATCCTCGACTACTTGGAGACCACCGCGGCAACACACGGTGCGGACAAGGCGATCCGCTACGACACCGAGGTGCTGAGCAGCCGCTGGGACCCGGCCGCGCACCGCTGGAACCTCGAGACCACGTCGGGTGCGTACACGGCACGGGCCGTGATCGTCGCCACCGGCCCCTGGCATCGCCCCCGCCATCCCGACATCCCGGGCCTCGGCACCTTCCCCGGCACCGTCTTCCACTCCGCCCGCTGGGACCACGAAGCCGACCTGACGGGACGTCGCGTCGCAGTGGTGGGCACCGGAGCGTCCGCCGTCCAGTTCCTGCCCGAGATCCAGCCGAAGGCGGCTCACGTGGACGTCTTCCAGAGCACGCCGCAGTGGGTGCTCCCGAAACCCGACTACGCCCTCTCTCCGGGCCTCCACCGCTTCTTCGGACGCCACCCGGCAGCACGCCGTGCACTGCGCGGACTGCACCACTGGACCCAGGAGGCCATCGGCGTACCCCTGCGCCACCCGCGCCTGCTGAAGCCCCTGGAGGCCCTGGCCCGCCTCCATCTGCGGACCTCAGTACGGGACCGCGCCCTGCGCCAGGCGCTCACTCCACACCACCGCTTCGGCGGCCGTCGTCTGATCACCTCCGGGACCTACTACCCCGCTCTCACCCGGCCCAACGTACAACTGCACCCCACCCGCGTGACGGCCGTTGAGGGTTCCGAGGTCATCGGTGCCGACGGCACGCGGACCCGTGCCGACGTCATCGTCCTCGCCACCGGCTACCACATCGGCGACATCCCGCTGGCCCACCGCCTCCACGGCGCCAAAGGCACCACGCTTGCCCGGACCTGGGCCGACAACCGCCGCGCCTACCTGGGCACCAGCGTCAGCGGATACCCCAACCTCTTCCTGCTCATCGGTCCGAACCTGCTCACCGGCACCACCGCCGTACCCACCGTCCTCGAAGCCCAACTCCGTTACGTCACCGACGCCCTCACCCATCTGCGCACCAGCGGCTACGTCGCGCTGGACGTCAAGCCCGAGGCCGAGGCAGCCCACCAGCGGGCTCTCCACAAGGCGTTGCGCACCACCGTCTACAACTCCACCGGCCGCACGGGTTACTACTTCGGCCTCCCGGGCGTGAACACCTTCTGCTGGCCCTGGTCCACAGCCCGACTCGTCAAGCGGCTGCACGCCTTCCCCCCGGAGGCCTACACGTGGACGCTGCCGCTGCCGGCGCAGGCACGCGCCGAGCGGGACGTTCTGCCGACCTGCCGGCCGGCCCGCCACTAAAGGTTCACGCGCCGGCAAGGTCCCGCGTCTCGGGGCCCGGCACGTTACGCACTTCTCCCGAGCGGTCGCGAGAAGGCCCCCGACTCGATTGCCGATCCATTCGTCACCGGTTTGACCGGTGACGCCACTTCGTGCGACAGTCGACACATGCGCACACCTCGCCGAGCGGGCACCGCGCACAGGTCTGCACCGGGAAACGTGTGGAGGGCTTCAGGTGATCAAGAGACGTACCTTCGGCAAGGCACTGAGTGTGGGCACGGGCGCCGCCGCGGCATCGGCGGCAGGTCTCCAGGGCCTGCCGACCGCCTCGGCCGCCACCGGGGACGGACCCAGGACGACGACGCCCACTGCCGCCTCGGGTACGCATACGTCGTTCGGCCCGCTGAAGCAGGTCAGGGCCGGTCTGCTGGACATCGGCTACGCCGAAGCGGGGCCCGCCCACGGCCCCGTGGTCATCTGCCTGCACGGCTGGCCGTACGACATCCACAGCTACGTGGACGTGGCTCCCCTGCTGGCGGCGGAGGGCTACCGGGTGATCGTCCCCTACCTCCGGGGCCACGGCACGACGCGCTTCCTGTCCTCACGGACGTTCCGGAACGGCCAGCAGTCGACCATCGCGCTCGACATCATCGCCCTGATGGATGCTCTGAAGATCGAGAAGGCCGTGCTCGCCGGCTTCGACTGGGGGTCACGGACCGCCGACATCATCGCGGCACTCCGGCCCGGGCGCTGCAAGGCCCTGGTGTCGGTGAGCGGCTACCTCATCACCAACCTCGAGGCCAACCTCCAGCCACTGGCACCCAAGGCCGAATACGCCTGGTGGTACCAGTACTACTTCGCCACCGACCGGGGCCGCCGCGCCATGGAGGACAAGGCCAAGCGTCACGACCTGACCAGGCTCGTCTGGGACACCGTCTCCCCGACGTGGGACTTCGACGACGCCACGTTCGAGCGCACGGCCGCGGCCTTCGAGAATCCCGACCACGCCGACATCGTCATCCACAACTACCGGTGGCGGCTGAGCCTTGCCGACGGCGAGCGCCGCTACGACGGCTTCGAGAAGCAGCTCGCCGCCCGGCCGGTCATCGAGGTACCGACCATCACCCTCGACCCCGAGCTCGACCCCTTCACGGCTCCGGGCAACGGGTCCGCGTACCGGGACAGGTTCACGGGCGCATACGAGCACCGCACCCTGGCGGGTATCGGCCACAACCTGCCGCAGGAGGCACCCACGGCCTTCGCGCAGGCCGTCATCGATGTGGACCATTTCTGACACCACCGAATGCATCACCTGCTCGAAGGGCGACCAAGACTGGCGAAAAGTCCGCAAACGTCGCCATGCGTAGCTTGCGGCGGAAATCGTCACCTGTCAGGATGGTGATGTGAACCTCGAGCACGTCTTTGTCTGCGGAAACCCCGCCCTCGACTTCGCCGCGACCCTGCGCGCACGCCGCACCGTGGGCTTCGAGATGTTCCTGTCCCCCGAGCGCCTGGACGCCTGGTACGTGGAGTCCGGCACCGTGGACGCCATCTCCCCCAGCCAGGACGGCGACGTCGAGCAGGCCATCGCCGTGCGCGAGGCCCTGTACCGCCTCGTCACGGCACGCCGCCTCGGCGAGGCGTACGACGAAGAAGCCCTGGCCACAGTCAACCGGGCCGCCCGGAAGTCCCCCGCGACGCCCCAGCTCACCGCGACCGGGCGATGGACGGTCGCGACACCGGAAGCGGCCCTGTCCAGCGTCGCCCGGCAGGCGGTGGAACTGCTGAGCGGCCCCGACGTACCGCTGCTCAAGGAGTGCGGCAATCCCGAGTGCACCCGCACGTACATCGACCGCTCCCGTGGCATGCGCCGCCAGTGGTGCGGCATGGAATCATGCGGCAACAAGATCAAGGCAGCCGCCTACCGCGCCCGCAAACGAGGAGGCTCCGCATGATGTCGCTCGATCTCCATCCGATCTTCCGCAACAACCGCGACATCGAACTGGCGCTGCGTCAGTTCGTCTTCAAAGCGAACAACTCGGGCGAGTCGGTTGCGGAGATCATTCCGGGCAAGGGGTCAGGACAGCTCAAGGCTCGCGTCCTCGCGTTCCTCGACCAGAAGCACATCAGGAAGCTGTACGTCCGCCGGGAGGTCGACTCCGGCAACACCGGCCGCATCCTCGTCTACTTCAAGTGAGCCACGTGTCGGGCCGTGCGGGTCACTCCACGAACTCCATGTCCGGGTACCGGGGAGAGGGACCGTCCAGCAAGTGGCCGTGCCGACCGCGCAACCAGTGGTCGAAGAACCCCGAGACATAGGCCTCGTTGGTGCGGACCGCCGTGGCCGGATCGATCGTGCCGATGTCCTGCGTCCGTGTCGCCGGCGGCAGGTCCAGCTGCGGGAGCAGGGCCTCCGCGTCCGTGAACGAGGCGTGCTCGGCACCCCGCAGCCTGAGCTGACGGTTCCAGCCGGGCGTGTGGGCCCGGAACGCTGCCCAGCCGGGGCCGGTGTCCGTGGGGCCGTCCTTGCCCATCAGCAGGAACGGCCGAGCGAGCCCGTGCTCGGCGACGGGCATCGGTGTGCCGTCGAAGGTGGTCAGGTTGCCGTCCATGTCGATGCCGGCGGTGATGCGCGGGTCCGTGTCCATGGCCGTGGCCGTGGCGGTGCCGCCCAGCGAGTGGCCGAACATGCCGACCCTGGACAGGTCGAGGGCGCCGGCGAGACCGCGGGGCAGTGGCCGGCCGTCCACGTCGGGATTCCGTCCGGCGTTCAGCACGCCCAGCTGGTCCAGGACGAAGCTGGTGTCGGCGTTCCGGACGGTGAGGGCCTTTCTGAGGAAGGCATCGGGATCGGACGGGGTCACCAAGGTGGCCAACGAGCCGTCGGGGAACTCCACTTCCGGGGACTCGTAGGTGTTGTCGATCGTCACCACCACATAGCCTCGGCTGGCGAGGTCCGCCACCAGGGTGGTGCCCCAGGTCCGGGGCTCGCCCAGTCCCGGGGAGTAGAGCAGCACCGGCCGCTTTCTGCCACGGTCGGCGACGCAAGCAGCCTGTGAGGCATGCGTGACCGTGGCCGCCCAGTCGGCCTGCCCGACCGGCAGGCCCATCCCCAGGTATTCGTTCGCGGTCACCGTGTCGAAGTGGGCTGCCGCCCTCGGCAGCATGTAGGGCACGGCCGGGCGGCCGGCTGCCTGCCTCGCGGGGTAGTACACGCTGACCATCAGCTCGCGGTCGCCCTTGCCCGCTTGCCAGGGGTCGCGGCGTGAGGTGTCGGCGAGATGCAGGGCCACCTCGCCGACCTGGAACCTGCCCGTGGGGACAGGCAGCCGCAGCCGGGCCGGATGCACGGACGTCGCTCTCTGTGGTGCTGCCTGAGCCGGAAGAACCGCGATCAGGGAGCTGAAGACCAGGACCGCGCAGACGGCCACGGCACGCAGGCCGTCATACCGGTGGACTCGGCGCCTGGTCGGCTGTGCCTTCGTCATACCGCCCATCGTGCAGGCTCAACTCCCGCCTGCGCATCGGGGAGATCCCCCATACGAACCCTGCCGGGATCCTCGTGTCACCGGCGCGTCAGGGCCACGTCAGCGGCTCCTGCCACTGTTGTGCATGTGAACGGCACGGGAAACCGGAGGCCGGGAACAGGGAGAGGTGCCCGGAGTGGTTGATCGGGGACCA